>NZ_JBMQQG010000152.1:0-44102 GCF_057362405.1 Ginsengibacter sp. | reverse complement strand
GGCAAAGCTTTAATACAGGTAATTGATAACGGCAAAGGAATGAGCGAAACCGATGCGAGGATGAGCTTTGAACGCCACGCCACTTCCAAAATAAAAAATATTGATGATCTTTTTCATATTAAAACGATGGGGTTTCGTGGCGAAGCGCTGGCAAGTATTGCCGGTGTGGCCCAGGTGGAATTAAAAACGAAAAAGGCCGGGGAAACAGTTGGTACTTTCATCGAAATTGAAAACAGTGTTGTGATTACGCAGGAGCCGATAGCCACTCCTGACGGAACCAATATTGCGATGAAAAATTTGTTCTTTAATGTTCCGGCAAGAAGAAATTTTTTAAAAAGTAATGCGTCAGAGTTAAGACATATCGTTGATGAATTCATTCGTGTGGCGATGGCCTTTCCGACTATCTTTTTTTCACTTACGTCTAACGGCCAGGAAGTATTTCATTTGGAAAAGGGATCGTTAAAGCAAAGGATTATCCAAATATTGGGAAGTAGCTACAATGCTAACCTGGTGAGTGTGAGAGAGGAAACAGATTATTTAAATATATATGGTTTTGTCGGCAAACCGGAGACTGCGAAGAAAACAAGAGGCGATCAATATTTTTTTGTAAATAATCGTTTTATTAAAAGCGCTTATCTCAATCACGCTGTTATGAATGCCTTTGCGGATATGATTGGCAAAGAGACCTATCCGATGTATGCTTTGTTTATTGACCTGGATCCTTCCAGGCTCGATATAAATGTTCACCCAACCAAGCAGGAAATAAAATTTGAAGATGAGAAAATAATTTACGCTTTTGTTCAATCCGCAGTAAAACATTCTTTGGCGCAATACAGCGTAACGCCAACATTGGATTTTGATTTAGATGCGTCTATCCAACACACAGATGCCGTTAGTAAACCATTTACTGCCGAAAAACAAAACTCGGCAGCGGCTACCCATTTGTACCAAACATTTACGCAAAAAAACCAGGCGCATTTCATTAATAAAAAAAGTGATCTCGAGTATTGGGAAACCGTTTTTCCGGAAGTACAAAAAGCTATTCATGATAAAGCCGGCAATAATTTATCGACGCCCGTTCAACAAAAAGAGGAAAATAGCGCTCCATCATTTTCAAAAGAATGGCAAAAGCCAAAACTCAATAAGCGTCCGTCTTCAGAAGAATTTGTTCAGTTGCATAAAACATTAATTATTGCTGAAAATGAAAGTGGATTTATAGTAATTCACCAGCAAAATGCGCATGAACGAATTTTATATGAACGATTTGTAAATGCGCTGAAAGGTAAGCCCATAGCAATACAGAGAAGTCTTTTCCCGGTAACACTGGAGGTAACTCCTGCTGATGCGGTCTTAATAAATGAATTATTGCCCGACCTTAATCTATTAGGTTACCAGGTAGAACCATTTGGCAAAAATACTTTTGTAATACAAGGCTCACCGGCTGATGTAGCTGACGGCAATGAGAAAGCCGCACTGGAAAAAATGCTGGAACAATATAAGCACTTCAGCATGGACGTTAGTTTCAGCAAAAGAGAAAAATTATTGCGTTCAATGGCGTGGCAACAATCGGTAAAGGCAGGAACATTTCTTGATAAAAAGGAAATTACTTCCCTGGTTGAAGAATTATTTGCCTGTGAAATATACAATACAACTCCTAACGGCAAGCCGGTTTTTCTTGAGTTTAAGAAGGATGAATTGGATAAGATGTTTGGAAGATAGCCTCACCCCCACCCCCTCTCCGAAGGAGAGGGAACTAACTTGTTAAGTCTTCAATTATAGGGTTTATGTTTTTATTCAATTGCTTCCAAAAACTTTATCGGTAACGCCTTTCCGAAAATCAAATATTTTTTGCAGTTGCGATTTTACAATTAAAGAATTGGCGATATCTCCCAAAAACCAAAACGGAATTTTGTAATGAACGATGTCGGTCATTTCAACACCGCCTTCCACTTCTTTAAAATGATGCTGGTGATGCCAGAAAGAATAAGGGCCATAGCGCTGCTCATCTATAAAATATTTCAATGGCTCTATGTGAGTAATCTCAGTCATCCAGTACAAAGGAATACCCAATAAAGGTTTAACGGTATATTCTATTAACTCACCCGCATACATAGTGTCTCCATATTTTTCTGACAATATTTGAAAACCCAAATGTTGCGGCGTAATGGTTTTGAGGTTTTCGGGAGCTGAAAAAAATTGCCACACTTTTTCAATAGCTGCCGGAATAACCTGTACTTTTTTTAATTGATAAACTTTGCTCATAATAGTTGATACCGTCAATAACAAAGAAAAAAGGATTTGGTTGCGAGGAAACAAAATCCGTTGGCAATGCGATAGCAGAAATCCAATAGGTTCATTCTACTTTCCCCCTGAGATGAACACTTAATCATATCTCCTGCCTCTTTGTTTATAACATTTCACAGTTCGCTTTTACCCGCAACTTATGCGTGCCATTACCGAGCGCCATAAACGAACTTGAAAATGGATGTCCATCAATTGTACCACGAACTTTAACGAGGCCTTTTGTTTTAAAAAAATTTACGGAGTCCGGCCAAACAACGTAAGTCCAACCTCCTTTGCTATTACTCTTTTGCAGTTCTGCTTTGAAATGCTTGTTCAGTATACTCATACGAAATGCTTTGTATTGTCTTAAAAAATTGTATTGGCTGTCGAATCGTTGTTGCTAAGTTTAGCTTGATACAAAAGTAGAATGGTTAATAGAGAATCAAAGTGTGCGAAAACGACAAGTTAAGGGTGGTTTACGTAATTCTTCCAAAACATATAAGATGGAAAAGATATTTTCCGGCAAAAATTTAGACAATGGGTATTTACATTCGCAAAAAATGATTGCGAAGATGAGTGGGGACTGCTTTTGTAAAAGGCTAAAAATTTTCATGCAGGATGCAATTACCTTTACTTTTCTCAAGTGGTAATCTGCCATTTTTATTTATCTGAGATACAAATACGAAACACTAATTTAGTAATGAGTAGCAAAGGATATTTAATTTAAACCGGCAAATCCAGCCATGTTAAATAATTCGTTCCTTTCTTGAAAAGAGAGCCATATCAAAAATTCTTTATCAACAACATTAAGTCTCATATTAGTTTGATCGTAATCTAAAATATTTGGTGTGATACCTTTCTCGATTTGTAAAGCTGTTAGAGAGTTTAAAGCGGTCAATAAGTTGTTAAGATTTAAATTTCGGCCTTTCTCATGTTTTGCCATTAAGCAGTCTTTGATAGAATTAAAGGTTAATCCATTAATCAATTGGTCAGGTTCTGAAGAAAGTATAGGATACAGTAACCACTTATAATTTTCCATTTCTGAATTTTGGAATCCGTCCGAAAATTGAAGTATAAATGAGTTATATCTACCATTATGTTGACTAATAATATCTTTTACAATAGCACCGATGTGAATATTATTTTTTTCAATACTGAGAAAACCTTCGGTTTCAAACTGACCACTACCTATATAGAAATTATCAGAGAGAGTTTTAGTGATGTTATAATGCAAACATATCCTGTAACAAGTTTCTTGTACAATGTACACATTATCGTATGATTGTTCAAGTATTGCTTCGGTTATCTTTTCATTTAGAGTAAAATTTAATAACCTTTCTCCACCCGAAATCACCTTTCTTAAATCCTCAGGGGTCCAGAGTTCCGCATCGATTGATATCACTCGTCCTGCTAAATCGCCGCATAGGGCAATAAGTCTATTTTTTTCGAGCCAGACGCCAACAACAACAAAAATGTAATCTGAACATTCATAGAAAGTTTTTAATGCAAACGCAAATTCTCTCTGTGTCTTTGCACTTAGATAATGAAAGTCATCAAGAACAATATATTTTCTAAAATTAATCGACTGTAAAGCTCTAATTACATCATTAGTATCTTCTAAGTCTAGTTCTAAAGAATTTTTGATGGTCTGATTTTCAATACTTCCTTCCAACCCAGTTTCAGCGTTCAATTTTGCAAACAAATTTATCCCGAATGTCGCATTCGCTTTAGCTTTCCCTGTAATGGTTTTGTTATGACTACTTACAATTTCAAATCCCGCAGTTTTAAGAATGAGTTGATTTAAATTAGCAATATCTATATGATTTGAACAATGAACTGTTATGAAGCTATATTGATCCAAATTTTTCTTTCTCAAGCACGTTTTTCCCTGTTTTGAGCTTCCGTAAATAACTATATGTTGCTTTCGTTTTAAACACTCCTTTAATTGATTGTCCACGTGATTTCTTTCTACATAATTTAAAGGAACATTACGTGATATTCCAAAAACCTCGTCAAGATTATGGCTGTGCATATTTAAAAATAAATCATTTGCCTTATTCATTTATAAAAAATGCCGCTTCAATGTATGCTTTAGTCTTCCATTTACTGACAAATATCCTTTGATATAATGTGGTAACTCTTCACTTCTACAGTAGCGCTGGCAAACATGTGATTGTCAAAATGAGTAAATTAAATCATAATAATTTTCGGGGAATTGTCAAAACAATTAGAATTTCCTGCTTATAGTATCTTTACACCATGCCCCGCAATAACTATCAATTAGAAAAATTCAACAAAGAATACAACCGCCTCAATCCACAGCAAAAGAAAGCTGTTGATACAATTGAAGGGCCGGTAATGGTTATTGCAGGGCCGGGCACAGGGAAAACACAAATTCTTTCTGCACGCATTGGAAAAATATTGCTGGATACCGACACGCAACCTCAAAATATTCTTTGCTTAACCTATACGGATGCAGGCGTAATTGCCATGCGCAGGCGCATTTTGGACTTTATCGGTGCTGATGCATACAAAGTAAACATCTACACGTTCCATGCTTTTTGTAATGATGTGATTCAGGATAATCTCGGACTGTTTGAGAAAACAGCACTTGATCCTGTTTCTGATTTGCAGCGGATAGATTTATTTAAACAACTCATCGATTCATTCCCGAAAAATCATCCGCTGAAACGGTATCGTGGCGATGTGTATTACGAGATCAATAACCTGCAATCTTTATTCAGTACCATGAAGCGGGAAGGATGGTCGCCGGAATTTATCAATGAAAGAATTGACGCCTACGTTTCGTCTTTGCGTGACCGTGAGGAATACATTGCCAAACGGGCCACGAAGGATTTTAAGAAAGGTGATGTGCGAATTGATAAGATTGAAGAAGAAGTGGAAAGGATGGAAAGATTGCGGGCCGCGGTAAATGAATTTACCAATTTCCAGCAACTCATGCGCAAAAACAACTTGTATGATTTTGACGACATGATCAACTGGGTAATAAAAGCATTTGAAGAAAATCCAAACTTGTTACTGCGTTACCAGGAACAGTTCTTATACATTTTGGTGGATGAATACCAGGATACCAGCGGTACGCAAAACCGTTTGGTGGAACTGCTCATTAACTATTGGGATAAACCGAATGTATTTGTTGTGGGCGATGACGACCAGAGCATTTACCGTTTCCAGGGAGCGAATGTGGAGAACATGCTCGGCTTTGCCAACAGCTATAAAAATGATTTACTAACGGTAGTGCTTACCAGCAATTATCGTTCTGTGCAACCGATACTGGATGTTTCGAAAACCATTATCGATAAAAATAATGACCGGTTAATAAACCAAATGGATGGGTTAACAAAAGAGTTGCTTTCGTCCAATGATAAAATAAAACATCTTACCCATAAGCCCATCATTCAACAATATGAAACGCAGCGCCAGGAAATGGTTGGCATTACACAGCAGGTTGAAAGAATTTTGGCCGAAGGCATTGAACCAAAAAAGATCGGCATCATCTACAAGGAAAACAAATATGGCGAAGAACTTGCGCAATATTTAAAACTGAAAAAAATACCGTACTACAGTAAACGCAGTTTGAATATCCTCAACATTCCTTTTGCCAAAAAGATCATTTCCATTTTAAGATATCTTTCGTTCGAACATGATATCCCTTACAGCGGAGACGAGTTGTTATTCGAAATTTTGCACTACGACTGGTTCACAATTCCGCCGATAGAAATTGCAAGGGTAAGCATTGAAGTAGCAGATAAACAATTCACGAAGGAAAAAACTTCAATTAGAAAGTTACTGTACGAACGGAGCAAACAGCCGGTTCGCGATTTGTTTACACAAGGCATGAACGAGGGTTTGAAGAAAGCGAGTGAAGCCATCGAAAGCCTGATTGCAACAGTGCCGAACGTAACCTTACAAGGTTTGTTTGAATGTATTATTCGTGAAGCGCGCGTGGTGAGTTACATCATGAAAAATGATGAAAAAATTTGGTTGTTACAGGTGCTTACAGGTTTGTTTGATTTTATAAAGACAGAAACACATCGCAATCCCAATCTTGACCTGAAACAATTGATGAAAGTATTTGACCTGATGCAAAGTGAAGGTTTGTCACTTCCGTTAGTTGAAGTAAGCGGCAGTGATAAAGGAGTGAACCTGCTAACGGCACACGGTTCCAAAGGACTCGAGTTTGAATATGTTTTCTTCGCCGGATGTAATGCCAGTTTCTGGGAAAAGAAACGTAAGCCATTCGGAGGTTATAAATTTCCGGATAATATCTTCAATTCCGTTACAACCAGCGATGAGGCTGCAGATGAAGAATTGCGCAGGTTATTTTATGTAGGGCTTACCCGTGCTGAACAAAATTTAAATATCTCTTATTGTTCGTACAAGGATGATGGAAAAGAACTGGAACCATCTATGTTTATTGCGGAGATATTAGACAATCATGAACTGCAAACAGAAAAAATTTTTATTGATGATGCCACGCAGGCAGAGTTCCAAATATTGCAATTACAAAATGATCATCAGCCTGAGATAGAAAAAATTGAAGAAGTATACATTACAAGCTTATTGGAAAGATTCGTAATGAATGTAACGGCGTTGAACAATTATTTAAAATGCCCATTGGAATTTTATTTTAAAAATCTCATCCGTATTCCTTCGCCAAAAAATGAAGCAACTGAATTTGGTTCTTCAGTGCATTATGCATTGGAGCAATTGTTCAAGAAAATGCAGAACGATAAAAATGTTTTTCCACCCAAAGAAGAATTCATTACAGACTTTAACTGGTATATGCATCGCCATCGTGAAAGCTTTACGAAAGAACAATTTGCCAGAAGATTGGAATATGGTGAAGAGGTTTTATCAAATTACTATGATAAATATTTACATAGCTGGAACAAGATTGTTGCTCTTGAAAGAAGCATAAAAAATGTTGTAGTGAATGGCGTTCCGCTAAAAGGTAAATTAGATAAACTTGAATTCACCGGTAAAGAGGTAAACGTAGTAGATTACAAAACCGGCGACGTTGATAAAGCAAAAGATAAACTGAAACCGCCGCAGGAAAAGATACCTAACGGTGGCGACTATTGGCGGCAGGCGGTGTTTTATAAAATATTACTGGATAATCATAACCGCGACTGGATAGCGGTGAGCAGCGAATTTGATTTCATTGAGCCAGACAAAAAGAAGAATTACCGTAAAGAAAAAATCTATATCAACCCGGAAGATATTACCACCGTTAAACAACAAATAAAAACCGTATGGGATAAAATTCAGCAGCGCGATTTTTATACGGGCTGTGGCAAACCCGATTGCCACTGGTGTGAGTTTGTAAAAACCAACAACATGGCCGTTGCTTTGCACGAAGTAATTGAAGAGCCTGAAGAAGAGATTTAGAATTATTTTAGGAGGCCGAAAAGGCTTTATCACCCGAAAGCAATTATGTTTGCTTTTTTTCCAAAATGAATTACAAGAATCTTTTAATTATTGTTGTTGCCTGCTGCGCCGTTTACACAATTTCAATCATCGGAAGCAGTTGTGCGCAAATACGCGCTCCCACTGGTGGTCCAAGAGATTCTATTCCGCCAAAGCTTTTAAACGCCAACCCGCCAAACAGAACTACAAATTTTAAAGGCAATCGCATCACGCTCACTTATGATGAGTATGTACAGATTCAAAAATTACAGGAGAATTTACTGGTATCTCCTACTCCTAAAATTATTCCTAACATCGATTATAAATTAAAAACGGTTACTATCAAAATACGTGATACGTTAGAACCCAATACTACTTATCGTTTCGACATGGGAAATGCCATACAGGATATTAATGAAGGCAACCCCGTCAAAAATTTTTCGTTCATCTTTTCCACGGGCCCCTACATTGACTCACTGGAATTTTCCGGAAATGTTCGATTAGCAGAAACAGGAAAAACGGATTCCACATTATTAGTATTCTTATATAAAGACCTGGACGATTCTGCCGTAATAAAGCATAAGCCAAAGTATATAACAAGACTGGATAGTTCAGGCAATTTTACATTTCATAACTTACCTGGTGGCATCTACAATGTTTATGCATTAAAGGATGAGAGCGGACAAAAAGTTTATAATCATGATGATGAATTGTTTGCTTTTGCAGATAGTTCAGTTACGGTAAGTGATAGCACGAAGCACATACAATTATTTGCTTACGCCCAGGAAAAACCAAAGCAAAAAAATTCTTCGTCCAGGGCAGCCTCTAAAGAAAAGAAATTAAGATATACCTCATCAATTGAGAATGGACGACAGGATTTACTCACGCCCCTTTCAATAGAATTTAACCGTAAACTCAAAGATTTTGACAGCCTTAAAATTCAGTTGACCGATACACTTTATAACCCGATTGCCGCAGCGATTGTAAGCATAGATACAACCGCCACGAAAATAACTGTTGCAGACAAGTGGGCGGATAATACAGATTACAGGCTGATTATTCCAAAAGATTTTGCTACTGATACTTCTGGTGTCGCGTTATTAAAATCTGACACAATTCATTTTCAAACAAAGAAAGAGAACGACTACGGGACGATCACCATTAATTTTAAAAATCTTGAAAAATTTAAAAACCCGGTTTTGCAGTTTGTATCAAATAACGAAGTGGTCAATTCCTATCCTCTAACTTCAGCGAAATGGAGTGCGAAACTTTTTAAACCCGGCTCCTATGAAATAAGGATCCTGGAAGATGATAACAAAAATGGAATTTGGGATCCGGGCAATTATCAATTAAAAAAACAGCCGGAAAAAGCTTTTGCCGTAAAACAAAAAATAGATATTCGCCAGGATTGGGAGAATGAAAAGGATATTGTTTTATAATTTGCTAATCGCTAATATGCAATAGGCAATGAGCGAAAGGACGAGACAGACAACCGACATCGCACATCGTACCTTATATTTGTAACATGATTTTTTCTTCTACACTTTTAGAAAATGCCGTAAACGAATTTGCGAAACTGCCGGGCATCGGTAAAAAAACTGCGTTGCGGTTAGTGCTTCATTTGCTAAAAAAAAATGTTGAAGACGTAACAAGTTTCAGCGAAGCAATTGTAAAAATGAGGGAAGAAATTAATTTCTGTACCCGCTGTCATAATATCTCCGATAAGCAACTTTGTAATATCTGCTCAGACCGTGCCCGCAGGCAGCATATGATTTGCGTTGTGGAAAGCATTCGTGATGTAATAGCCATTGAAAGTACGCAACAATATAATGGGCTTTATCATGTTTTGGGAGGGGTCATTTCTCCTTTGGATGGCATTGGACCCGATCAGCTCCAGGTAGACTCACTTATAAAAAGAGTGGATGATGAAAATACTGAAGAACTTATTTTTGCTTTGAGCCCCAATATCCAGGGAGACACCACCATATTTTACATCAGTAAAAAAATAAAAAAACAACCCTTAAAAATTACCACCATCGCCCGTGGAATTGCTTTTGGCGGCGAGCTTGAATATGCTGATGAAATGACATTGGCCCGCAGCATTTCCAACCGCATACCAGTAGAAAATTATGTTGGTAATAAATTATAGCTAATAATAAAGTCTTGTAATATTTTGAAGGGCCGATGATTAAACAAACACTATTATTGCCATCAAACTTTTAATTACTAAATTGCAGCAATGCATTTCAATCTAATAATTTGAGTACTAACTTATCAGAAAATAAACCTGTAATTGGGTTTACCTGCGGCGACCTCAATGGTATTGGCACCGAATTAATCTTAAAATCACTTTCGGACAACCGGTTTCTGGACTATTGTACACCAGTTGTTTTTGCCAGTAATAAAGTGATTAATTTCTACAGGAAAAGCATTGCTGAAATGAACTTTAGCTTTGCCAGCGTAAAAGATTTTTACAAATTAAATCCCCGCCAGGTAAATGTCTTTAATTGTTGGGAAGAAGAAGTTGCGATTAACCCGGGAACTCTTAGTAGTGCAGCCGGACAATATGCAGTAAAAAGTTTGCAGGCAGCTGCCAGTGCTTTAAAAGATGGCAAAATTAATGCGCTTGTTACGGCACCTCTTCATAAAAAAAATGTACAAGGATCTGATTTTACCTACACCGGCCACACTCCTTTTCTCAAAGATTTTTTTGGCGTGAACGATGTATTAATGTTACTCACTGCTGAGAATTTAAAAATCGGTTTGGTTACCGAGCATCTCCCCGTAAAAGAAATTGCTGCGCATATTACCAAAGAGGCTATTATAAGTAAACTAATGATTCTGCATGCTTCTCTAAAAAAAGATTTTAACATAGAAAGGCCAAAGATCGCGGTGCTGGCTTTAAATCCACATGCGGGGGATGAAGGCTTAATTGGTACCGAGGAAGAAGAAATTATAAGGCCTGCTATTAAGGAAGCCAAGCAACGAAATATGCTGGTAATGGGACCCTTCAGCGCCGATGCATTTTTTGCCAGGGCACAATACAATAGGTTTGATGCTGTGCTGGCAATGTACCACGACCAGGGCCTGATTCCCTTTAAATCCCTTGCTTTTGGAGAAGGAGTAAATTATACAGCCGGATTACCGGGGATTCGCACGAGTCCCGACCATGGAACTGCTTTTGATATTGCAGGAAAAGATAGAGCAGATCCTTCCTCATTTCGGGCAGCAATTTTTAGCTGCATTGACATTTTGAATAACCAAAAAATGTATGAGGAAAACCGGAAAAATCCTATAAACAGGATGAGCGCAAATATTGTAGTGGGAGCGGTCGATGAAAAATTAAGCGAATGAAACATCTTTTAAATTTCTGACAATTATGTAATAAGTAGGTAGTTATAGCCGTTATAATATTCACATAGCGATTTGCAGAGAAATAGAGATCATTTTGAACTTATTTTTTTATATAAATCTGGTACTTAAGATTAGGTATATAATTTTAGGATAATATAGTTTTACTTCAAACTAAATTATACTTTTGTAGCAGAATGCTTATTTTAAAATTGCGGCATGGATAATATCTTACTAAGCGGGGGATTGGCGTTTTTAATTACGTTTTTTTCGATACCCGTAATCATTGAAGTCGCCAAAGATAAAAAGCTCTTCGACGAACCTGATGAAAGAAAAGTGCATAAAGCGGTTATCCCCACCTTGGGCGGCCTTGGAATTTTTGCCGGTTTTATTGTTGCTTCGTTATTAGGTGTCCCTTCTTCAGTTCCACCTGTTTTCCAATATTTTGTTGCCGCCATTATGGTTATATTTTTCCTTGGAATAAAAGATGATATTTTAATACTTTCTGCGTCTAAAAAATTCATTGGCCAACTCGTAGCAGCAGCCATCGTCATTAAATTTGGAGGTATCCAAATTAACAATATGCACGGCTTTTTAGGCTTGTATACAATACCTCATACCGCAAGCATTTTGCTCACCCTGTTTACAATTGTTGTTATTACCAATTCATTTAATCTTATCGATGGAGTAGATGGACTTGCCGGTAGTCTCGGACTATTAACGTCGTCAATTTTTGGGGCCTACTTCCTGGCAACATCCCAATTAATGTATGCAGTAATGGCCTTTTCGCTCGTGGGCAGCCTGATCGGTTTTTTAATCTATAATTTTTCCCCTGCAAAAATTTTCATGGGCGATACCGGCTCTTTATTAATAGGTCTTTTAAATTCTGTGTTTGTAATAAAATTCATAGCGATTGCTGCAGATCCATCTTTTGGCTTGCCCGTGCAATCAGCGCCTGCCATTGGTTTTGCAATTTTGATCGTTCCTCTTTTTGACACTTTGAGAGTTGTAACCATTCGCATTATAAGCCGCAGATCACCTTTTAGCCCAGACAGAAATCACATTCACCATTTTTTACTCGACCTCGGCTATAGCCACCGCATGATTACAATAACCTGTATTCTAGGCAATATTGCTTTTATAACTTTAGCCTATTTACTTCGCTTTACAGGCACTACGATGGTGATTCTTGCGCTGTCCGGGGTGTCCTTAACTATTGTAAGTATTGTTTATTACAGCCGGCCAAAAACGAAGGCCAAGCCAATTACTCTGCCTGGCCATAGCCAAAAAGATTCTATTCTCAAATCTCACAAAATCCTTACTCTTGCGGGAGAAACTGTTGAGCAGAATTAAGCCCCATTAACTTTTTTATCGATCTGATTTTATTAAATTTGTGCACTTTTTATGCATCGCCATTTAGGTGCCATATTTTTATTCTTAAACTATAAATAAATGTCAGACGAATTAGCAGGAATATTAGACGATAGCAGAATATCGATGAAAAAGGCGATAGATCATTTTGAATCTGAACTGGTAAAAATAAGAGCGGGGAAAGCGAGTCCCAATATGCTGGATGGAATTGTGGTTGATTATTATGGCAACCCAACCCCGATTGGGCAGGTTGGCAATTTAAGTGTTATGGATGCAAGAACCCTTACTATTCAACCGTGGGAAAAAAATATGCTTCAACCAATAGAGCGGGCTATTATAGCAGCTAATATTGGAATTAATCCTCAAAATGATGGCAATATGATTCGATTATTTCTACCGCCGCTTACGGAGGAAAGGAGAAAAGAGCTGGTAAAAAGGAGCAATGTTGAAGGGGAGCATGCCAAGATTGCTGTCAGAAATATCCGCAGAGATTCCATTGAACAAATCAAAAAATTGCAGAAGGACGGACTTAGCGAAGACGCTGCAAAAGATGGAGAAAGTGATGTGCAGGAAATAACCAATAATTATATTTCTTTAGTAGATAAGCATCTTGAGGCTAAAGAAAAAGAAATTATGGCTGTATAAATTATTTTGAATTTATATTTTGAAAGAACAATTACTAATATTAATAACTACTCCATTATATGTTATTGTAATTGGTGCGGAGATGATACTGAGCCATATTCATGTAAAAAAGTATTATTCACTTAAGGATACTTTCATCAATATTTATCTATGCCTTCTCAACGGTGGCATTGATCTTTTATTCAGGGCCGTCTACATATTTATTTTACTGTCAATTTACCGGTTTCATTTTGTTGATTTTTCGTCTAGCCCCTATCTGTATTGGCCGGCACTTTTTATTTTAGAGGACCTGGCGTTTTATATAGAACACAGGGTTGATCATTATTGCCGCTTCTTTTGGGCGGTGCATGTTACGCATCATTCATCAGAAGAATTTAATTTAACCACCGGCTTCCGTTCATCAGTCCTGCAGCCGTTGTATAGGTTCATCTATTTTTTACCGCTGGTTTTGTTAGGCTTTAAGCCTATTGATATTGTATTTATGTATTCGCTTACACAGATATATGGCATTCTGGTACATACACAGTACATCAATAAAATGCCTCACTGGTTTGAAACAGTCTTTGTAAGCCCTTCGCACCACAGGGTTCACCATGCAAGCAATATCCGGTACCTCGACAGGAACATGGGAATGGTATTAATAATCTGGGATAGAATGTTTGGTACTTTTCAGGATGAAGTAGCGGAAGATCCAGTAAGATATGGACTAACCAAACAGTTGCAAAATCCTCACCATCTCACTAAAATTATTTTTCACGAATGGCAGGATATTGGAACCGATCTGAAAAAGAAATTGCCAATTTATGTAAAAATAAAATACCTGGTAATGCCGCCCGGCTGGAGTCACGATGGAAGTACAAAAACTGCGAAACAACTAAGAAAAGAATTACTTCATTCAAAGTAATTCCTGTTTTCATTGCTAAAAGGATTCAAAAAGATTCTCCAATAAATTTTGCCTGATAAGATAGTTCAGGGGCTTCAAAAAGTTTTTAAATCTTATAAACTGAGAAAACATTTTATATGTAAAATTTTTGCTATTTTAAATTATTATTTCAAAGAATTTCATTTCTGTATAATAGAATATAATGAGCCATATAAATCTTAAAGAAATAAGTACCCGGGCAGGAAAAGAATTTGATAAATCAGAGACAAAAGATAAAACTCTAAAAATACTTACAGAATTAGACGACTTACAAAATCTTTTATTTGCAGAAAATAAGCATTCAATATTAGTCGTGATACAAGGTATGGATGCCAGTGGCAAAGATGGTGTAATTAGAAATGTGTTTACATCAATGAATCCGCAGGGTGTTAATGTAAAAAGTTTCAAGGCACCCACTCCTGAAGAATTAAGCCATGATTTTTTGTGGCGAATTCATTCTCACGCTCCCGCCAAAGGAATGATACAGATTTTTAACCGCAGCCATTATGAAGACATTTTAATTACGAGGGTACATAAGTGGTGTGATGATAAAACCGCTAAAAAAAGAATGAAAGCAATCAACGAATGGGAGGATTTATTATCAAAACACAACAGTACCAGCATACTGAAATTTTACCTTCACGTATCGCCGGAAGAGCAGCAGCAAAGACTTTCGGACAGAATAAAAGATCCGTCAAAAATGTGGAAGTACAATGCCAATGATTTTGAGGAAGCAAAGCTTTGGGATATTTATATGCAGATGTATGAAGATTGTTTTGAAAATTGTAGTGAAATTCCATGGACGATTGTTCCCAGCGACCAAAACTGGTATAAAGAATATATTATCGCCTCAACACTGAGGGATACATTAGAAGGACTAAAAATGCAATATCCCGGTCTTAAAAAATAGTATCAACTTTCATAACCATAAAATCAAACAACATGAGTTTTATTAAAGATTTCAAGGCCTTCGCCATGAAAGGCAATGTAATGGACCTGGCCGTTGCCGTAATTATTGGCGCCGCTTTTGGTGCTATTGTATCGTCCCTGGTGACTGATATTATTACCCCTTTACTACTTACTCCCTTATTGGATAAAGCAGGTCTCAAGGACATCGCCGAATTGAAATGGGGAGCAGTAACTTACGGAAAATTTTTGGCGGCGGTGATCAACTTCATTGTCATAGCACTTGTAATATTTATGTTGATTAAGTCCCTGTCTTCACTTCAAAAGAAAAAAGACGAAGCACCTCCAGCAGGACCATCTTCTACAGACAAGCTCTTAATGGAAATTAGAGATGAATTAAAGAAATCGTAAAAAGAAATTTAGATAGATACCTTATCAAAAAATATCAGGCAATAAAACTGCTTGATATTTTTTTCATTATTCGTATCGAGCAATTCAATTCACTTTTCGAAAAGAATAATTACAGTCATCGGCGGCTGGTTACTTCGTTTGTTTATTATTGAGCCAGCACAGGCCTAACTACCTTTGAAAAGAAAGGAGACAAGACGCACAATTAATTTTAAAGTATTTTTGTCTACCATTCGAATAAAGTAAATGAATACAGAAATATACCAAATTAAGCTACCCCAATTTGAAGGCCCCTTTGACCTGCTGCTATTTTTTATTGAAAGGGATGAACTGGATATTTATAATATTCCTATAACAAAAATTACGAACGAATTCTTCGCTTACATTCACAAAAGCGAATCGCTTAATATTGAGTTAAGCAGCGAATTTATTTTGTTTATCAGTACGCTGATGCGGATCAAAGCAAAGATGCTTTTGCCCAGGAAAGAAGTGGATGCAGAAGGAAATGAAATAGATCCGAGGCAGGAACTGGTGGATAAAATTCTGGAATATAAAAGATTTAAAGAGGCCGCAAATAAGATGAGTGAACTGGAAGCATTGCGCATGTTAATGGTGAAACGGGGAAATATTCAGGAGGAGCTTTCTAAAATTGGCGAAGAATCAGGTGAGGGAACAGAAATTCAGGCTGTTTCTTTATTTAAGCTGATGAAAGCTTTTGAAAGAGTTGCCAGTCGTCTTCATGAGAAGAGACACCAGCCGGTACATACCGTTGTACAATATAATTACACAATGGAAGGCAGCAGAAAATATATGCTTGACCTCGTGAAGAAAGAAAGAACCATTTCTTTCGAAAAGATATTTGATATTTCAGAAAACCGGATTCATGCCATATTTCTATTCCTCAATATGCTGGAACTGATTCAGCAGAAATATCTGTTTATAATTATGGGAGAAGGCGTCAATAATTTCATTATTGAATATAACAATGAACGAGTGGAAGAAGCTACCGTAGCAGAACTGCCATTCGTAGACCCGCTTCAGAATTAATGTGATAGCCGATATCTTAAGGCAAGTGCTTTTAACCTGCAATAAGTTTATTTACCTCTATTTTAGCCATATCCCGTATCGCTTCTGCAATATTATTTGCGTCTATCCCTATCTCGTTATATAACTCTTTAGGTGTGCCATGTTCAACAATCGCGTCTGGAATTCCTAAAATCTTTACGGATGCATTATAATTATTTTCGGCCATGAACTCCAGGATTGCAGAGCCAAAGCCGCCTTTCACCGTCCCATCTTCAACGGTAATTATTTTTGAATATTTCGTAAAAACTTCATGAAGTATTTTCTCATCCAGGGGTTTTACAAAACGCATGTCGTAGTGTGCCGGATTAATACCTTCACGCATTACATCTCTTATTGCGGCAGCCGCAAAATTTCCCGGATGCCCAAAAGAAAGAATCGCTATTTCTTCACCGTCTTTTAATTTTCTTCCGGTGCCAATTTTAATTTCTTTCATTTCAGTCTTCCATTCGGCCTTTACAGCTTCTCCGCGTGGGTAACGAATTACAAATGGATTTTTTATTTTTTCCAGTTGTGACGTATACATCAAATCACGTAATTCACTTTCATTCATTGGGGCACTTACAATCATATTGGGTATGCAACGCATATAGGCTATATCATAAGCACCATGATGTGTTGGGCCATCTTCACCAACAAGCCCTGCCCTGTCAAGGCAAAACACAACCGGTAAATTTTGTATGGCCACGTCGTGCACTACCTGGTCGTAGGCCCGCTGCATAAACGAAGAATAAATATTGCAAAAAACTTTCATTCCCTGTGTTGCCAACCCGGCACTTAAGGTAACCGCATGTTGCTCGCAGATGCCAACATCGAAAGCACGATTCGGCATTTTCTCCATCATATATTTTAATGAACTTCCGCTGGGCATTGCCGGTGTAACACCCATAATTTTGTCATTTACTTCCGCCAATTCAATGATAGTATGTCCAAAAACATCCTGGTATTTTGGAGGCTGGGGAAGGTCAAATTTTTTCTTATAAATTTCACCGGTTATCTTATCAAACAATCCCGGTGCATGCCATTTCGTTTGATCCTTTTCGGCTAATTCGTATCCCTTTCCTTTCACGGTTCTGATATGCAACAATTTCGGCCCGGGGATATCTTTAATATCTTTTAAAGTATCAACCAATTTTGTAATGTTGTGTCCATCAATTGGCCCGAAGTAACGTAAATTAAGCGCTTCAAAAAGATTACTGCTATTACTTAAAATTCCTTTTAAGCCGGCTTCCATCTTTGAAACTATTTTACGTGATAAAGTTTTAGCCGGAAGTTTTCCCAGCGCTTTCCAAAAATCGTCGCGAAGTTTATTATAAGAATGAGAAGTAGTGATATCGGTAAGATATTCTTTTAAAGCACCTACATTGGGATCAATGCTCATGCAGTTATCGTTCAAAATAACGAGGAGATTGCTTTTTTCAATTCCGGCGTGATTCAATGCCTCAAACGCCATTCCTGCGGTCATCGCGCCATCACCAATAATTGCGACATGCTGCCTGTCTGTTTCGCCTTTATAATGCGAAGCCATTGCCATACCAAGAGCGGCTGAAATGGAGGTAGATGAATGGCCAACGCCGAAAGCATCATATTCACTTTCGGTTCTCTTCGGAAAACCACTTAATCCTTTATATTTCCTGTTTGTTTTAAAATTATCCTTGCGCCCGGTAAGTATTTTGTGACCATACGCCTGGTGGCCAACATCCCAAACTAATTGATCATAGGGCGTGTTAAAAATATAATGCAGTGCAACTGTAAGTTCTACCACTCCCAGGCTTGCCCCGAAATGGCCGCCATGTACACTGACGATATCAACAATATATTGGCGCAATTCATCACATACTTCATGCAATTGCTCCCTGCTGAGTTTTTTCAAATCGGCCGGGCTATTGATGTCTTGTAATAATTTGCCTGGTTTTATTTCCATTTCCATCTCAGATTTTTTGCGTTGCAAAGTTATGTTTTTGATTTGTTATGGTAATTAAACAGTTTTTGAGCGTATTAGTTTGAAAAGCTTTCAATACGTTATCATTTATATACGGAAAAAATGGAGAAATAGTATGTAGATAGCAGCAGACTGTGAATTATGGGAAAAAATAGATAACTAATCTATCAAATTTAAAATCAAATTCGGGTCAGGGCAATTCGATAAATACTTATCACGCTCGCTAACTTTACAAACGCCTGGGTAATCTCCACTATAGTTGCCAATATTTTTAATTACCTGGAAGTGCAGGTGGGGTGGCCAATGACCATTTTCGTCAATCGATCCAAAGTGTGCAAACTCCTGTCCTTTTTTAATAAAATCGCCTTCATTGATGTTTTCTAAATCTGCAAGAGATAAATGCCCGTAAAGTGTATAAAAAGAAATTCCGTCAAATTGATGTGATAATATTATAGTTGGCCCATAATCGCCAAAGTTGTTATTGTTTGCAAAGCTGTGTATTGTTCCATCGAACGGCGCAAATATCGCGGTTCCTTCTTTTCCTGAGATATCTACGCCAATATGTAATCTTCTTGGTTCGTCATCAGCCTCATTTTTATTAATGTCATTATTAAAGAGAGGGCTTCTGCTGTAAACAGCTCTTAATTCATTATAGCCACCGATGCCAAACTTTGCGTTTGCGTTTTGCAATAATTCATTAGTGTATTTACAAAGCGATGCTGTATCAGAAACATCAATTTCCTGTAATGCTGTATTACTCCCGGAGAAATCAATACTCAACAACTTGTCTGTCGTGGGATCAAACTGTACAACGGGATGAAAATGCTTTTGGTTAATTTTTAACCATTCATGTAAATTATTGTTATTCAAATCCAGTGGTAGCGTTTATTTAATAAATTGCAAGTTCATCATTTCTTACAAACTAACTGCAATATGAATCATTTTAAAATTTTTTATTTTCTTCTCCTCATTTCATTTCAGGCTATCGCTCAAAAAACGCCACTATGGCTTCGATATCCTGCCATTTCACCCGATGGCAAAAATATAGTTTTCAGCTTTAAAGGGGATTTATATAAAGTTGCTGCTTCCGGCGGAACTGCTTACCCGCTTACCTTACATGAGGCACACGACTTTATGCCGGTATGGAGTCATGATGGTAAAAAAATCGCATTTGCAAGCGACCGCTTTGGAAACTTCGATGTGTTTGTAATAGATGCTGACGGAGGCGAACCGACGAGGCTAACTTATAATTCCGCAGCAGATTATCCTTACGATTTTTCTCCTGATGACAGTAAAGTTATTTTTGGTACCAGCAGGAACGATATGGCCAGTTCAGCCAGGTTTCCGGTTAACTCGGTATTTAAGAAATTATACGAGGTACCGGTTACGGGTGGACGCAGCATAATGCTTAACGGCGCAGGAATGGAAAATGCACATTACAATTCAAAAGGAACTGAAATTATTTTCCAGGATAATAAAGGCTTTGAGGATCCCTGGCGCAAACACCATACTTCATCCATAACAAGAGATATCTGGGTGTATACTCCTAGGTCGAACGAATATAAAAAACTTACTTCCTTCAATGGCGAGGATCGTGAACCGGTGTTCGCATCAGGCGATCAGGGATATTTTTACCTCAATGAGAAAAGTGGTTCATTAAATGTATACAAAGCATCTCTTAGCGGAAATGATGAAACACAACTCACTTCATTTAAGAATAACCCGGTACGTTTCTTAAGCCGGTCAAACGACAATAGGCTGTGTTTTACCTACGATGGAGAAATTTATACAATGAAACCCGGCGGTTCTCCTGAAAAATTAAACGTGGCAATCACTACTGAAAATAAGAGTAATACACAAACCGTAATGCCTGTAAGTGGCGGCGCCACTGAATTTGAGGTGTCACCGAACGGAAAAGAAATTGCATTTGTTTTCCGCGGAGAAATATTTGTAACCTCAGTTGAAGGAGGAATTACGAAGCGCATAACCAATACGCCGTTCCAGGAAAGAAACGTCATCTTTTCGCCTGATGGAAGAAGTTTGTATTACGCCGCTGAGCATGAAGGCAAGGGCTGGGATATAATGAAAACGTCTATTGCAAGAAAAGAAGAGCCTTACTTTTTTACTTCTACCATATTGAATACAGAACCTGTAGTGGCAACTGATAAGGACGAATTTCAACCGGAAGTTTCGCCAGACGGAAAAGAAATCGCTTACCTGGAAGAAAGAAATATTTTAAAGGTTTTCAATCTTGATAAAAAAACTTCGCGTACAATAATTCCGGAAGGACAGAATTTCTCTTATGCCGATGGGGATCAGTCGTACACCTGGAGCCCCGACAGCAAATGGATCGCCGCACGTAGCTCTAAAGGATATTACAACGCAAATGAAATATTGCTTTTCAACGTAACAAAAAATGACGCCGGAACTGATGTAACCGGATCAGGGTTTTCAAGTGCCGGAATGCAATGGGCATTAAATGGCAAAGCGCTCTTGTGGGTTACTGACAGAAACGGCAAACGCCCACTGGCAATACAGGGTGCCAGGGAAGTGGATGTATATGCCATGTTTTTTGACAAAGGAACCTACGATCAGTTTCAACTGAGCAAAGAAGAATATGCACTAATAAAAGAGAAAGAAGATAAAACGGATAAAACAGATAAAGATGAGAAAGAAAAAAAAGATTCTGCACTTGAAAATAAGCTAAAAGAGCCATTTAAGATGGATCTAACTGATTTGGATACACGCAGAATAAGGCTTACTCCGGCTTCTGTTAATTTAAGCAGTTATCGTATTTCGCCCAAGGGTGATAAACTTTATCTAACGGTTAAGTTTGAAAAGAACTATGACCTGTGGGAAATTGATACAAGAACACATGAATTGAAAACCCTTGCAAAACTTGGGGCAAATTATGCGGCGCTCGAATTAAGCAAGGATGGCAAAATGCTTTATGTTCTGGCGAATGGCAAACTGTCGCAGGTGTCCACTTCGGATGGTAAGATAACTCCTATAACAATTAAAGGTGAAATGGTAGTTGACGGCGTGGCAGAAAGAGAATATATTTTTAATCATGCGTGGCGGCAGGTAAAGAAAAAGTTATATGACCCCAATATGCGCGGACTTGACTGGGAAATGTACAAAAAGACCTACGCCAGGTTTTTGCCGTTTATTGCCGACAACTACGACTTCAGGGAACTGCTAAGTGAAATGCTCGGTGAACTGAACGTTTCGCATACTGGTGGCCGCTATATCCCGAAAACCGAGAACGCTGACGAAACAGCATCGCTTGGTTTACTATATGATGAAATGGAAGGTGGCAAAGGACTGAAAATAGCTGAAGTTATTTCCGGGGGACCATTGGACAAAGCTGAAAGTAAGGTAAGAGCCGGCCAGGTTATTATGAAAATTGATGGTAACGAAATAAATGATTCGCAAGACTGGGCTATATTTTTAAACAGGAAAAATGACATGAATGTTTTATTAACTGTTTATGACCCCGCTACAAAAAATACGTTCGATGAAGTGGTGAAACCAATAAAGCCTTCCGATGAATCGGAGCTGCTCTATAGGAGGTGGACGAAAAAAATGGAAGCCATGGTAGACAAGCTTAGTGATGGCAAGGTGGGTTATGTGCATGTAAGATCTATGAATGACGCCAGCTATCGCAATGTTTATGATGAAGTGCTTGGTAAAAATCTAACTAAGAAAGCCCTGATAGTTGATACCCGTTTTAATGGCGGCGGTTGGCTTCATGAAGACTTGTCGAACTTTCTTGCGGGCAAACAATACATTCGTTACGAACCGTATGGTGAAAAGCCGATCGGTGGCGGAGAGCCCGAAGGCAAATGGTATAAGCCCAGTTGTGTTGTTATGAATGAGGCCAACTATAGTGATGCCCATATTTTTCCTTACGCCTACCGTGCAAAAGGAATTGGAAAATTAATTGGTATGCCGGTACCCGGCACAGGCACCGCCGTTTGGTGGGAAACACAAATTGATCCAACCATGATATTTGGTATTCCTATGATTGCAAGTGTTGGCATCAAAGAAGGAAGGCCGCTTGAAAACATGGAGCTTGAACCAGATATTAAAATTCAAAACGACTATAATAAAATTCTTAGCGGCGAAGATCAGCAGATTGAAGCGGCAGTAAAAGAGATGTTGCAAGAAGTGGCTTCTTCCGGCTCCTCCAAAGGAGGAGAGTAAGAATTACATCTCTGCAAAACAAGTAACTTTAAGTTAACCAAAGGTTTAAAAAGCCCCTCCCCCCGAGGGGTTTGGGAGGCTATACAACCACATTGATCATTTTGTTTTTTACAAAGATGATTTTCTTTGGCTGTTTACCCTCAATCCACTTTTGAACAATATCATTATCCAGCGCAATTTTTTCTACATCAGATTGCGAAGCGTCTAAAGAAATGGTAATGGTTGTGCGCATTTTACCATTAATAGAAACAGGATATTCTTTTTCAGATTCGATTAAATATTTTGTTTCCAGTTTTGGATATGCAGCGTTAAGCACAGTTGTTGTATTGCCCAGCGCATGATACAATTCTTCAGCGATATGAGGCGCATAGGGAGTTAATAAAACCAGCAATGGTTCCAGAATTTCTTTCTTATGACATTTTAAATCGGTCAACTCATTTACGCAAACCATAAAGGCACTAACGGCCGTGTTATACGAAAATCGTTCGGTGTCTTCTTCTATTTTTTTTATTGTTTTGTGTAATACTTTTAATTCGGCATCCGTAGCCTTTTCTTCGTTCCAAACTTTCCCCTTGATATCATCATAAAATAAACGCCATAATTTCTTTAAGAAACGATGAACACCTTCAATGCCTTTGGTATCCCATGGTTTGCTTGCTTCTACGGGACCAAGGAACATTTCATACATGCGGAAAGTGTCAGCGCCGTATTTATTGATTAAATCATTTGGATTAATGACGTTTAATTTGGATTTAGACATTTTTTCGACTATTGACCTGGATCGAAATTTAAGCGGATTGATCCTTTCTCTTTTTACTCTAACCACAGCATCTCCATCTTCGTCCTTATACCAATTACCTCTGAAATAATATCCATCCCTGCGAGAAAAAACCGCGTTTTTAAATCTTTCAGTTTTTGCCAATTTATCAATGTCTACAATATTGTCATCAACATTCGATATAGGAACATGTATTTTCGTAAATTGATTTTCTTCGTCCGAATCAACCATATCGGCTGACCTATAAAACGTAAAAACCTCATCATTACTCAATGGAAATGGAACACCAAACGGAAGAAAATTTGATCTTTTACTATCTGTCTCCTCACTAGATGCCTCATTTGTAATAAGGTCGTATCGATAAATAACTTCGGACACACCCTGTATCATCCCCTGATTCACCAATTTCTTATACGGCTCATCAAAACCTATATAACCCAAATCATATAAAACTTTAGTCCACATGCGGCTGTACAATAAATGCCCAACTGCATGCTCAGTTCCGCCAACATATACATCGACCTGTTTCCAGTAATCTGTTGCTCTTCTATTTGCAAATTCTTTATCGTTGTGAGGATCCATATAGCGGAGAAAGGACCAGGAAGAGCCTGCATATCCCGGCATGGTGTTAGTCTCCCTTTTTTCTCCATTGCCTAAATTCACCCAATCTTTAATATTTGCCAAAGGTCCTTCGCCTTCCGGTCCGGGTTTGTAATTTTCTAAATGCGGCAATTCAACAGGCAAATCTTTTTCTTCCAGCGGGTAGGCCACACCGTTACGATAAACAATCGGAAAAGGTTCGCCCCAATAACGTTGGCGGCTAAAGCCAGCATCACGCATTTTGTAATTTATTTTTCTTTGCCCGATTTCTTCTTCCTCAATTTTCTTCAAAACGATATCAATGGCATCCTTCATTTTTATACCATTCAAAAACCCGGAATTAGTAAGTATCGCTTCTTTCGTAGGATTGGCTTCTTCACCATTATAATAATCACCAATAATATTTGTAATAGGGATATTAAAATGTTTGGCAAAGTCGAAATCCCGCTGGTCACCGCAAGGCACGGCCATAATGGCGCCGGTTCCGTATCCTGCCAAAACATATTCTGCAATCCAGATCGGAATTTTTCTTCTATCAAAAGGATTGATCGCATAAGCGCCGGTAAAGCAGCCGGTAACCTGTTTTACTTCTGCCATGCGTTCCCGGTCACTTCTGCTTTTTACATAACTAAGGTATTCGTCTATGGCTGACCGTTGTTCCGGCGTAGTAATTTTTTCTACCAACTCATGTTCCGGAGCCAGCACCATAAAATCGACCCCGAAAATGGTGTCGGGTCGGGTTGTGTAAACTTTTAATTTTAAATTTTCGTCGTCTCCTTCAGGAGAGGGGTTAGGGGTGAGGCTCAAACTAAAATCCATCTCTGCTCCTTCACTCTTACCAATCCAGTTGCGTTGCATTTCCTTCATGGCATCGGAAAAATCAACCGTTTCCAGTCCTTGCAATAATCTTTCAGCATAATCGGTTATGCGTAAATACCATTGGCGCATTTTCTTTTTTACTACTGGATGCCCACCGCGTTCACTCACCCCGTTTATAACTTCATCATTTGCCAAAACAGTTCCCAATGCTTCGCACCAGTTCACTTCTCCGTAAGCCGAATATGCAAGCCGGTAATCCATAAGGATTTCCTGTTTTTGTTCGCCCGTGAAACCATTCCACTCATCAGCGGTAAAATGATTTTGCGTTTGTCGTTGACCGTTATCTTCCTTATTTCCCTGTTGTTCAAAAATTCTTATAAGGTCTTCAATCTTTCTTGCCTTATTGTGATTCTTATCGTACCAGCTATTAAAAATTTCAAGAAATATCCATTGCGTCCACTTATAATATTTTGGGTCACTGGTGCGTACTTCGCGGCTCCAATCAAAACAAAAACCAATATTGTCTAATTGCTGGCGGAAAGTTTCAATATTCCTTTCAGTAGTAACCGCAGGATGTTGGCCGGTTTCCAGCGCATATTGCTCGGCGGGCAAGCCAAAACTGTCGTATCCCATCGGGTGCAACACATTATAGCCTTTGAGTCTTTTAAAGCGTGCGTAAATGTCGCTGGCAATATATCCAAGAGGATGGCCAACATGAAGCCCTGCGCCACTTGGGTATGGAAACATATCCAGCACATAAAACTTGGGCTTACCGGACGTATTACTTACTTCGTAAACGCGGGACTCTTTCCACGTGCTTTGCCATTTTTTTTCTATTTCCCTGAAATTGTATTCCATTTTTATTGTAATGTCTGTCGTTAAATTTTCTCCCGTTTTAACTTGCAATCATATTGACAAGGCCTTTCTGTTTAAAAGGGCATTTCAAAAACGAACCTCGTTAAATCCCGAAATTATTTATTTGTGAAAGAAATGTTATTCATTAAATGATTATTACCGCTGATGCTTCATGTAAATTACATTAGCAACTTCAAGTATTGGGGCAAAAATACTAAACTGTTTAAAAACATTTATTTTTGCGGGCTGCTTACTATCGTGAGCTCAGTCTATTTAAACTTTTATTCAACTTATGTCGCAAATAGGAAAAGCATCTGCCAAAAGAGGGAAACCTTCCTATGTATATGCAATCATTGGGGTTTCATTGGTGTTATTTCTTTTTGGTGTTGTGGGCTGGATTTTTTTAAACATTAAAAAAACGGGCGATTATTTTAAAGAAAATATACAGTTGCACGCCTACCTGTATCGTACCGCCAATGCCCACCAAATTGATTCAGTAAAAAATTATGTTACCAGCCTGCCGTATGCCGTGAACGTGGAATACACAACCCGTGAAATGGCCATTGAAAAGTATAATAAAGACAATGATACGCTTTGGAAAAAGCTGGCGATAAACAACCCGCTGCCTGAAAGTATTGACTTTTATGTGAAAGCAAATTATATAGACAAAGACAGTCTTGCCAATATTGAAAACTATCTGTTAACGAATTTCCCAACAACCGTATCAGAGTTTCAAACGCCTAAAGAAACTGTGGCCGGGGTAAGCCAGTTTGTAAAAAACACGACGTTGGTATTATTAATTGTGGCCATAATATTATCGATTCTTGTTATTATTTCCATTGATAATACGATACGCCTTGCGATGTACAGCAACAGGTTTTTAATTAAAACGATGCAGATGGTGGGCGCTACCAGAGGGTTTATCGCCAGACCTTTGGATGGGCGGGCCGTCTTAAATGGCTTGATTGCTTCCGGTATTGCCATAGGGCTTATGATTGGATTTATATGGCTTTCAGAAAATTTTATCCCATACCTTAAAGTACTTCACGATACAAAAAACCTGATTCTTATTTTTTCCGGGATCATTATTTTGGGACTATTCATTACTCTTTTCAGTACGCACCGGTCTGTAGTAAAATATTTGAAAATGAAACTCGATGATTTATACTAATTGATTATCTATTTTATTTTAAGCATTAATATTGCAAATTCAAATTTCACAATGGCAACTCAACAACCAATAAAAAAAGCAACTCCCGGTGCAAAATCACCGGTGGCAAAAACTGCGCCTGCTGACCATTCTTCAGCGGGTAATATTCTATTCACAAAAGAAAATTATAAGTGGATGGTAATAGGATTGGCGGTAATGGCTCTTGGATTTTTCCTGATGGCTGGGGGTAAAAGTCCCGACCCGAAAGTTTTTAGCGATAACGATATTTACAGCCCGGTACGAATAACCATTGCGCCCATATTAATTGTTGCGGGGCTTTTGATAGAAATATTTGCTATCATGAAGAAGCCAAAGTAATTAATTATAATAAATAGAGGGCGGTGATTTATCATCGCCTTTTTTGATTATTTGCTTTTAATTTTTAAAAATGAACATAGCTCAATCTGTTATAATAGGAATTGTTGAAGGTATTACGGAGTTCATTCCCATTTCGTCTACAGGACACATGATCATCGCCGAAAAATTGTTGAAGATAAATGATGATTCTTTCAATACCGTATTTACGGTCGCTATTCAATTGGGCGCTATTTTATCGGTTGTCGTTTTATACTGGAAAAAGTTCTTTGATTTTTCACGCTGGCAGTTTTACGTGAAGCTTGCTGTTGCTGTGGTTCCGGCGTTGATATTGGGATTTTTATTTTCTTCAGCAATTGATGATTTGCTCGAGAGTTCTACTACCGTTGCTATCAGTATGTTGGCAGGCGGCATCGTTTTACTTTTTGTAGACAATCTTTTTAAAAATCCGGTAATTCACGATGAAAAGGAAGTCAGTTATGGTAAAGGATTTATAATTGGTATCTGGCAATGTATCGCGATGATACCAGGTGTTAGCAGGAGCGCTGCTTCAATAATAGGTGGCATGCAGCAAAAGCTTACCAGGAGCGCTGCTGCTGAATTTTCTTTTTTCCTTGCAGTGCCAACGATGCTTGCTGCAACTGTTTACAAAATTTATAAATACATAAAGGAATATGGAAGTTTTACTACAGATCAAATAAAAATTCTTACCGTAGGAAATATAGTTGCATTTATTGTGGCGCTACTAGCCATTAAATTTTTTATTACGATGCTAAAAAAATATGGTTTTAGAATTTGGGGAATTTACCGCGTGGTGGTTGGCATCGCTTTACTCATCATGCTGTACACGGGATTTTTAAATTCTTAAACATACTCACACAGGCATGTCCGATATCTACAAATGAAATAAGTTGCTTCCAAACAAATTTTCATAATTTGAGCAATCATTCATTTACACATGCAAACTGCTTCTAAGAAAGTTATTAACGGGTGGGCCATGTACGACTGGGCTAATTCGGTGTATAGCCTGGTGATAACGTCAACTATTTTTCCAGCTTACTACGAAACCGTAACAAAAAACAACTCCGACAATGAGGTGGTTTTTTTGGGAAGACATTTTGTGAATTCGGCTTTATACAATTATGCATTAGCTGTGGCATTTTTTATCGTGGCTATCATGTCGCCGATCCTTTCGTCAATAGCAGATTATAAAGGCAACAAAAAAAGTTTCCTTCGCTTTTTTTGCTTATTGGGGAGTGCCTCCTGTAGCATGCTTTTCTTTTTTAGAGGAACAGAAACTGTATGGATTGCCATTCTCTGCAGCATGATTGCATGCATTGGATTTTGGAGCAGTGTTGTTTTTTATAATTCTTATTTGCCTGAAATAGCAGCTCCTGAAGACCGGGATAAAGTAAGTGCCAAAGGCTTTTCCATGGGTTATATAGGGAGTGTAATTATGCAATTGGTTTGTTTTGTCTTCGTTTTTAAACCAGCCTGGTTTGGCATGCAAAACGACGCAACTTTGCCAGCACGCTTTTCATTTTTGTTAGTCGGAATCTGGTGGTTCGGATTTGCACAATTAACTTTAAACGTAATGCCAAAAGGCACGCCCGCAGCATCGAGGCCTGAGAACAATATTTTCGCCAATGGATTTATTGAGCTAAGGAAAGTTTTTAAACAACTGAAAACACTTTTAATTTTAAAACGGTTCTTATTAGCATTTTTCTTTTATAATATGGGAGTTCAAACCATAATGCTGGTGGCGGCACTTTTTGGAAGCAAGCAATTAAAATTGCCTACGGAAAAGTTAATCATTACCATTCTTATTATCCAGATTGTGGCCATTGCAGGTGCTAATATGATGGCTAAATTTTCGGAAAAGATTGGCAACTTTCAAACATTGTTATGGGTTGTTGTTATCTGGGTATTGGTGTGCCTGGGCGCTTATGAAATTGCTACCATTAGCGACAAGGGCGTAAACGCTGAAATGTATTTTTATGTGCTAGCTGCAGTGGTGGGTCTCGTAATGGGTGGCATACAGTCACTCAGCCGGTCAACCTATTCTAAATTGATGCCCGTTACAAAAGATACCACTTCATTTTTTAGCTTTTACGATGTTACAGAAAAGATCGGTATTGTAATTGGCATGTTTAGTTTTGGATTGATTGAGGAACTCACCGGCAGTATGAAAAATTCAGTATTGGTAATTATGTGCTTCTTTATAATAGGCTTTATCATTTTGTATTTAGCTCTTACAAAACAAAAACAGCTCGCATTAGTTGAACCTGCTGTGTAAAAAATATTATTATGCAATTGTATGCTGTAAATTCAGGCTATTTCAAACTTGACGGAGGGGCTATGTTTGGCGTTGTTCCGAAGAGTATTTGGACTAAACTAAACCCGGCTGATGAAAACAACATGTGTAACTGGGCGATGCGCTGCATGCTTATAGAAGATGGAAACCGGCTAATGCTTATTGACAACGGAATGGGCTACAAACAGGATGAAAAGTTTTTTGGATATTATTTTTTAAACGGGGACGACACGCTGGAAAGGTCATTAGCAAAATATGGTTTCGTAAAAAAAGATATCACCGATGTATTTTTAACCCACCTCCATTTCGATCATTGTGGCGGGTCAATAGAAAGAGTTGGCGATAAATTAATTCCCGCATTTTCAAATGCCACCTATTGGAGTAATGAAAAGCACTGGCAATGGGCTACCCATCCCAATGACAGGGAAAAGGCAAGCTTTTTAAAAGAAAATATTTTACCGATAAAAGAAAGCGGGCAATTGAAATTTGTTGAAACAACTGATGCCATTGACTTTACAGATGTTATTAAAATCCGGTTTGTAAGTGGCCATACCGAATCTATGATGTTGCCGCAAATACAATACAAAGGCAAGACCATAATTTATATGGCCGATCTTCTCCCCTCTGTAGCGCATATTCCTGTGCCATATATTATGGCGTATGATACCAGGCCACTGGAGACGCTCAAAGAAAAAAAACAGTTGATTACTGAAGCCCAACAAAAGGATTATATACTTTTTTTCGAGCATGACCCAACAATCGAATGCTGTAACCTGCAACTAACTGACAGGGGTGTACGTAGTAAAGACATATTTAAGCTTGAAGAAATTTAAATGAAAAATGCATTAATAATTATACTCCTGGCAAGCATGGCTTGCATTGTTTATCTTTTTGTAGAGGAACAGTTCAAAGGTGTTGTACTCACTCCAAACGAAAATATTTTCCTTTCAGTTTTATATCTTATTGTCGGCCTCAGCGTTTTAGGATTGATAAGAGCAAAATCTTCTGAAAAAAAGAAATGATAAATGTTGAAGTAATATTTCTTACCGGAAGCTGATTAATGACTTAAGCGGATGCCTGAGATTCCTATAACCCATCATGTCAACTTTAATGGTACCGACTGAAATAGGGCTTTCGGCTCTAAGCAGCAAATGATTTTCATCGTCGCTTACCCATACATTCATTTTTTCTCCACCCTCGAAAATTGAGCCTTTAATCAGAAGCGGCTTAAACTTAATCGCCCTGAATTTTCCATACTTCGTCTTAATATTTTCCTTCCCTTCATAACGGAGGTACAGGTGGTACGTTTCATTATCTAAAAACATATCAAAAGGGATTTTATCCCCGGGGTTATACTTATTGAAGTCGATGTTTCTTGCATAATACACCGAGCTGATAACATCCTGGATGCATGAACCTATTTTATAAACCCCTTTCGTACTAACGGCAGTTCCCGCTGTATGGTTAAAAGTTACATTGTCATAAAATTTTGTTCCCCCTTCATCAACGTTTCGAATAAATTTTACAGGCAACATTGTGGCCGTATCAATGTAGGTTTCATAACGGTCCCGTACACGATAAAAATTATCGAAAAAAGAATAGGAGGAACCAGTACCTATACAATGGTATACCGTTTTACCGTTGAAGCGCTCAAGGTTGGTAGAAAAAACAGCTTCGCCCGCACCAACGTACATTCCCAACGTAGTGTAATAAACTTTCATAGTTACAACCTCGCCGGCATTGAAGGCGGTATTGGTAATGCCGCAAAATTCGTCATCTGCTTTTGTTGCAAACGCAAAAAGTAAAATAAATATGGTTGTAATTGCTTTCAATCTTTATTGTTTGTCTTTAAAAAATTTTATACCCAGAATTAACAGGCTTCCTGCGAGAGCCGGAATAAATAAATTGATGAACCAGATTCCAAAAGTGGTACCTATGATACCAACAGTGTTTGTGCTGTAAAAGCTCAAAAGTTCTATACTGAATTTTCCTCTTATTCCAAGATCTGCAATCGCAAATGAAGGTACAATCGCCAAGACCAAAAAAAGAATACTTATAATCCAGAACCCGTTTAACCATAATATCGATACGTCTAAAACCTGCAGCAGTAATATATATTGAATGACGAATACAACATAACGAAAGAAAGAAAGATAAAGTAACCTTAACAATAATTTGGCATTAAAATTATCAAGCACGTTTATGTATTGAACATACTTTGCCGCCGCCGGAATTTTTTCAATAAGTTTTATAAGCCACGATAACCTGAAATAAAATAACACTGTAATTGCCATTGCACATGTTGACAAAAATAATAAAGTTTTAAGCCAGAACGCCGGAAGGCCCATAACTAAAATATGGTTGTCGCCCTGGTAATAAATAATATAGACTAAGCCACAACAACCCATAACCAAAGTAATAATAAGTTGGCTTATGCTTCCTGCAATAGATAACGATATGGCTTTAATTCTTTTACCTTCCTGGACATATAAAATACGCCCACCATATTCCCCGATTCGGTTAGGAGTATTAATGGAAAGCGTAACGCCACTCAGCACAGATTTGTAGGCTGTAAAAAAATTAAACGGTTGCATCGTTCTCAAAAGTACCTGCCATTTCCTTGCTTCTATGCCCCAGTTAACAAAAACAAGGGAAATAACAAGCCAGAATTTCCATGCCTGGCTGCCAAAAGGAGCTTCTTTTATGAGATTGATGGATTGCTGAAGATCGGGCTGTCCTTCAATTTGTTTATACAATGAATAAAAAAGCCATGCCCCGAGCAAGGGCGCTATAATATACTTGAATATTATTTTGATATTTTTGCGGGCACGGATCATGTAGCTTTATACGCGAATAAGATTTCTTTTTATTGGGGCGTTAACAGGTGTGTGTTGTGAACGTCAAAAATAATCTTCAATTGCATAAAAATTCAAAAATCATTTTGGGAATTGACCCCGGCACTATTTTGATGGGTTATGGTGTTATTGAAGTCTCTTCAAAAGGAATTACGTTAATAATGATGGATGTACTAAAACTGTCTTCAAGAAAAGATGCGTATGAAAGATTGCAAATTATTCATGAAAAAGTATGCACACTGGTGAATGAACATGCGCCCAATGCGTTGGCAATTGAAGCTCCTTTTTTTGGCAAAAATGTTCAAAGCATGCTTAAACTCGGCAGGGCCCAGGGAGTAGCGATTGCTGCGGCAATGCAGTCTGGTGTGCCGGTTACGGAGTATTCTCCCCGCAAAATAAAACAATCTATTACGGGTAATGGAAATGCTGATAAGTTGCAGGTATTGAAAATGCTTCAGCGAATATTAAGCTTTGATGAAGACCCTAAATACTTTGATGCTACCGATGCTTTAGCCGTAGCAGTATGCCATCACTTCCAGGGTAATATTCCGGTAAGTAATGGAAATAAGACATCAAAAAAGCTAAGTGGCTGGAAGGATTTTTTGACACAAAATCCGGGAAGAATAAAATAGAACACCGTTTGCGGAATAATATTACGTCTCTAAATTTTTCAAAATCTTTTGCTGCGCTGCCTTCAATTGTTCTTCCGAAGGATTTAATTTTCTCCGCGTAAAATTTAGATCGTCAGCACCGTTGATGGGAACCAGATGCATATGTGCATGCGGAACTTCAAGCCCTATAACACTTATCCCGCACCTGTTGCAATCGAAGGATTTTTCTAATGCCTTTGCAATGGGTTGCGCAAAGGCCATTATGCCCTCAAGATATTCAGCCGGCATGTCAAAAAAATTGTCAACTTCCAGTTTAGGAATTACCAGTGTATGCCCTTCCACTAATGGATTAATATCGAGGAACGAAAAGAATTTTTCGTTCTCGGCGACCTTATAACAAGGTATTTCACCTGCAATTATTTTTGAAAAAATGGTCATACAATATGTTGTTTGAATTTTTTCTGGCTGGCTACTTTTTTAACCATCAATGATTTTCTTAAGCCGTTATATTTTCTATTTTAAATTTTATAGTTCCGGCGGGCACCTTTATCTCAGCCGTTTCCCCTACAGCTTTCCCCAACAGGCCTTTACCTATCGGCGATGCGGCAGAAATTTTTTGCAGCTTAAGATCAGCCTCTTTTTCAGAAACAATCTGGTACGTAACCTGCTTTTTTGTAGCAAGGTTGGTAAGTGTAACTTTTGTAAGAATGGAAACTTTACTGGTATCTATAGCATTCTCATCTACAATTCTTGCGGTGGCAATTATTGTTTCTAATTGCTTTATCTTAGCTTCAAGAATTCCCTGTGCCTCTTTTGCCGCGTCATATTCAGCATTTTCTTTAAGATCACCTTTCTCGCGGGCTTCACCTATAGCTTTAGATGCTGCGGGTCTTTCAACACCTTTCATGTGTTGAAGTTCACTCTTCATTTGCTCGAAGGTATCTTTTGTAACATAATTAATCTGGCTCATAACCTCATTTTTAAGTTGATGATTTCATTGGGGTAAATCGAAAAAAAATACAACGCCCCATTTTTAATGAGACGTTGTATAATTACAAATATAAAAAAAATGAATAATTATTCCAACTCAAGCTTTTTTAGTAAAACTTTTGCCATTTTAAATAAAGCTTCTACGCTGTATCCGGCAATGTGTGGAGTTATGATTACATTCGGTTGCGTGAGGAGTGCATTCAGTTGCTGATTTTCCTCTTTTGTATAAATTTCCAATTTTTCATTTTCCAGCACATCGAGCGCTGCCCCTGCAATTTTTTTATTTCTAAGCGCAGCCAGTAACGCGTTAGTATCAGTTACTTTACCTCTGCAGGTAGAAATAAAATAAGGAGATCTTTCTAAGGCATTAAAAAACTTTTCGTTGGCCATATGTTGCGTCTCTGATGTCAGCGGAACGTGCAAACTAATTACATCAGCGTATCGACACACCTGCTCAAAATTGGCTTCTTTCACGTATCCGGAACTAAATCCAAAGTTATATTTATCGTAGGCAAGTACAGTAACGCCAAAAGATGATAACAACTTTGCAAATGCTGACCCTGTATTTCCATATCCAATAATGCCAATGGTTCTTTCATTTAATTCCACTCCCCTGTTAGCCTCCCGTATCCATTTCCTGTCCTTAATTTCTTCGAAACTTGAGCTTATTTTATTAGTAAGGTTTAATAGCATTCCCAGCGCATGTTCCGCCACTGCATTGCGGTTTCCTTCGGGGCTACTTACACAACGAATGCCTTTAGAGGTGGCGTATTCCACATCTATCAATTCCATGCCGCTTCCTAATCTTCCGATCCAGTTAAGCCGGGTTGCTTTATCAATAAGCTGTTTATCGACAGGCAAGCGAGTGGTTACAATTATGCCATCTGCCTGGCTGATAATGGCGGCCAGTTCTTCATAGCTTATTTTTTCGTTGTGAAGAACTGAATATCCTTTTTGCTGAAGTGCATCGATTAAATAATTGTGCACTTTGGATGTAATGATTACCTGCTTTTTCAAGATTATTTATTTTGTTATTCGGCCGCTATCATGCTTATTTCTACATTTACATCTTTTGGAAGCCCTTTAACAGCTACGGTTTCTCTCGCCGGAAAATCGGTTTCAAAAAACTTACCGTAAACTTCGTTGACAGGTGCAAACAAGCTCATGTCTTTCAAAAAAATCGTAGTCTTTATTACATTAGCAAAATTAAGTCCGGCCTCCTTTAAAATGGCATTTAGGTTATTCATAACCTGCTGTGTTTCCATTTGAATATCACCAGCAATAATTTCCGAGGTTCCTGGTTTGATAGCTACCTGGCCCGAAATAAAAACCAATCCTCCCGCCTTCACAGCCTGGCTGTAAGGGCCGATTGGATCAGGCGCATTAGAGGTATAAATAATTTTTTTAGCCATTTAATTTTTTTGAATGAGGATAATAAAGTTGCAAACTTTCCATCAAATAACAAACCTATTTTTGCAAAAAACTAATATGAAGATCATTGTTGTGGCAAATGTAGAACAACAGGAAGAGATTCGATGTAAGAATACCAGTCCGGAAGTGAAAATGATCTTTATAGAAAATTATTCTGACTTGCCAGGTACTGAAGATTATGACGCTATTTTTTATCTTAATGCCGGCCCGAAAGCTGGTATTGATAAACACGACAACAGACCTGTTATAATCAATTCGGTAATAGAAACATTGAAAGAAAATAATCAACCCGTTAATTTCAGCCGTATAAATGGCTGGCCCGGTTTTTTGAAACGATCAACTTGGGAAATAGCTACCGGTGACATAAGTATGACCAAGCGATTATTTGAACAACTTGGCTGGAATGTTGTATTTGTAGCGGATGAACCGGGATTAGTATCGGGACGTGTAGTTAGCATGATTGTGAACGAGGCTTTTTTTGCGCTCGAAGAGGGAGTTAGTTCAAAGGAAGAAATTGACAAGGCAACGAAGCTTGGAACAAATTATCCATATGGCCCCTTTGAATGGCAGGAAAAAATAGGTACAACCAATATTTATTGTCTGCTGCATAAACTATCGGCAACGGATAAGCGCTATTACGTGGCGCCGTTGTTGGAACAAAAATATTCACGACTCCTGTTTTCAAAGTGATCAATGTCTTACATTTTAAATATTCATACAGCAACTGAGACGACCATTATTAACCTCGTAAAAGATGGCGAGGTTATGGGCACTGTTTGTAGTGACGATACCAAGCAACATGCAACCGTTCTGCATCCTGCCATCCGGCAACTACTAAAAGAAAATGATCTTGCTATAAAGAAACTAAATGCAGTTGGCGTTAGTTCGGGGCCAGGTTCTTACACCGGAATGCGTATAGGCCTTGCTACTGCAAAAGGCCTGTGTTATGCGTTAGGCATTCCGCTTATTACTTTTAATTCCTTAGAGCTAATGGCCCTTTCTGCAGTTAGGCTAGTAAACGACGAAGGTGCATTGTATTGCCCGATGATTGACGCAAGACGGATGGAAGTATTTACCGCGATATATGATTATTCTTTGAAGGAGCTCGTTCCTCCCAACGCAATGATTCTCGACGAAAATTCTTACGCAGACTTTCTAATTTTAAACAAAGTCTACTTCTCAGGGAGCGGTATCATCAAATTTCAAACACTCAATAAAAGGGCAAATTCTATCTTCATCGATGAGAAGATAAGTACCGGATCGCTTGCAGAAATTTCATGGAAAAAATATGAAAAGAATGACGTTGAAAACATACCCTATGCGCAACCGTTATATATAAAAGATTTTTATACTATTTCAAAAAAATAGATATCCGACGCTGCAAAGACCTTTTATTTTTTTATCATTTCACTTAAATGTTTTTTATGAGCAATATGTATCTTTGTGTTGTAGAATTAAGGGATATCCAAGCTATTAAACTTTATATATTATGACCGCTTTAGGGTCTATACAATCTTTAAATGAACAAAGGCAAGACGCAGAAATTGAAAATCTTCCTGACATTGATTATCATAGTGTAAAAAAGGCCTCCCTGGTTTTAAGAGCGTTAAATCATAAGCTTCGCCAGCAAATAATTAAAACGATTCATGAGAATAAAAAGCTTACCGTTACTGAACTTTATGTAAAATTACGCCTGGAACAATCCGTAGCCTCCCAACATCTCGCTATTTTAAGAAAGGCAGGGATTGTATCCACACAACGGGAAGGAAAATTTATTTTTTATACAATCAACGCTCCCCGAATTGAGGCAATTAATCAATTTGTAAAAAGCCTTTTGGGTTGATTTTTTCACCTCAAGATTTCCGAACTGTAATCTTCCGAATTTCTATCGATTTTACCTTCGAAAGTAAAAGATAATTTTCATGTCCAGGTCCGAATGATGATGGAGATATGTTGATTTAAAATTATTCAAAAAATAATTCATATGTATCTGAAAAAAATTCATTGAGGGTAATGATGAAGGCGATCATTGTAAATACTTTGGCGATCTTAATGAATATTTGAATCTTGCAAAAGACCACAAAGGCAAAATAAATTATATTTTTGAAAAACTTTTCACCCTGCGTTTGAAAGCCGTCTTCTTGATTTAAGAAGACAACGGTGCCCCATATTAAAAGAAAAGGAGTCGTTATGTTAAATGTAAAAGATTTTAAAGAGAAAATTAAAGAGGACGTCCTGGTGCTTGACACAAGGACAGCAGAAGAATATTCATGTGGGTTCATTCCGGGCTCCTTGTTTATTGGACATGACGACGGATTTGCTGAATTGGCCGGGAGCATATTACCATTCGAACAACGAACGGTAATAGTAACAGACCCCGGAAAAGAGGAAGAAACTATTGTAAGGCTTGCCAAGGTTGGATTTAATAACGTGGAAGGCTATCTTGAAGGTGGTTTTGAATCCTGGAAAAGAGCAAATGAGAGAATTGATATGATTATTGATATCGAAGCCGATGAACTCGCTATGGATATTCCTTTTGATGAAAACCTGGTAGTAGTAGATGTTCGTAAAGGAAACGAATTTGCGGAAGGGCATGTAAAAGATGCCATCAATCTTCCCCTGAATGATATGACGGACGTTGCACTAATAGCTCAATTGGAAGAAAATCAAAATATCTACATTCATTCCGGAAACGACTGCCGAAGCCTCATTGCTGCGTCAATATTGAAAAAAGAAGGTTACCATAATCTTCGGAATGTATTGGGTGGTTGGGCAAAAATAAAAGAGCAAAAAAATATTAAGATTGAAAAAGAAGCCAGTTTTTTAAATTGATAATTCGTGCAAATTATTAAAAATGGCAATCAGCAAAAGGCTGATTCAGCTTTGGCGACGACTTAAACAGTTACAGTTTGCGTAGCCATCGATGGCCTAAAATTTACCCCGTTTACAAGTCTTTTATTCAGAAAAATATTTCCAGGAAAAGTAATCCTTCCCCTTTAGAATCACAATGTTTTTTTTAAATTTAGTTAGCAATTCTATTTTTCCGAATTTCAAAATCATTAAACCAAACTATTATGAGATACAAAATTTTGCAAACGACCATATTGTTTGCTCTCATTTCTGTTACCCACGCACAAACTTTGCAACCATGGACATGGGATACTTATAAAATAAAATTTAAAGCGCCCAGTAATCTTGTTGTTCAAAAAAATGATGCCACGGTTTATGAGGCCAAAAACAGTGCTATGGCCTTAGATATTTATCCCCGCAAAGGCGAAAACCTGACCTATGATGGTATGAAGAATGCTATTGTAAAGTGGGCAAACGATTTAGGCCTCTCATACAATTCAGAAAATGCCTCCGGGGATACCCAGCCCATTTATCTTGAAAATATAAACGGCTATTGGGGCTGCGCTATTGATGGAACTAAGAGCGGCTTCCCGGCTACCGTAATGCTCATTGAAAACCCGGATTATCCGGAGCTGAGTTTCTATATCTGGATATCTTATGCTAAAGAATACTATCATGATGCAGTAGCTGTTTTAAAAAGCTTTACGCCAATGTAATATTACAACCGGCGCCCTATTTACCAGTTTGCTCCAAATTATATAACAATGATGGTTAAACGTAAAATAACCGGGCCGCTAAATCATGTCACGCTTCATTGCTAAATAAAGGTTAGTATCGCGGGATCATTTTCCTCTTGTTGTGGAAAATTCTCCATGCGACAGCCGGTTTGTAGTGGAGAATATTTGTTTGCTAATTAGAAATTATTAGTAAATGGTTGCAGGCCCGCGGTAAAATTTTTGAAATCCTTACGCTACTTTGGATATTTATCAATAAGTAAAAAATTGATACTCTATCTTTGTTTTCTTTTTGGGAGATTTTAATCTATCGTGACATAACCAGTCTCCTTTGGCATGATATTTTATAATAATATAAAATCTTAAAATATAAAACGATGAAAAAATTTCTGAGTATCCCCTCAATACTTTTATTGGCGCTCATATCCTGCAATTCAGGTACAGGTGGTGAGAGTTCATCTACTGATACAACAGGTATTCAAAAGGATACATCAACCATGGCGGACACGTCACATATGGCTATGAGTTCTACGTCAATGGATGCGCTACCGGCAATTCCAGACGGCGCTAAAGTCTTTTTCAAAAATCTTAAAAACGGCGAGACAGTTACTTCGCCTGTAAAAGTAGAAATGGGCGCTACCGGAATTTCCATTGATTCAGCAGGAACGGTAAAACCTAATTCAGGCCACTTTCATCTATTGATTGATGCAGGGGATTCTATTGCAGCGGGAGTTGTTGTTCCAAAGGATAGTACACATCTGCATTACGGCAATGCACAAAAAGAAGCAACCATCAAGTTATCTCCCGGTAAGCACACGTTAGCTCTGCAGTTGGCTGACGGTATTCATCGTTCTTATGGTAGCAAGTTATCCGAATCAATTACATTGAATGTAAAAAAATAGGTAAGTTCATTAAGACCATAAAAAAACTTCGGCAGTTTACCGGAGTTTTTTATTTTGAATAAGATTCAATTATTGCAAAAGAAGATCAGTGTCTTTTTGCTCTTTCATATTGAACAGGCCAACTAATATCTATCTCTAAATCTGTGGCCGCATGTAAGGGAAAATAAGGATCTCTTAAAAATTGTCTTGCCAAAATTATAAGATCAGCTTTCCCCTCTTTAAGTATTTGCTCGGCCTCTTTTGCAGTGGTTATCAAGCCTACTGCACCGGTCGCTATCCCCGCTTCCTTCTTAATTTTTTCTGAAAAAGGTACCTGGTACATAGGTTTAACTGGTATTACCTGGTGAGGTGAATTTCCTCCAGATGAGCAATCGACAAGATCTACTGATTTCTCTTTAAGCATGGCTGAAAGTTTGATCGAATCTTCAATATCCCAACCTCCTTCCACCCAATCCGACGCAGAGATGCGAACAAACAAAGGCAACTCATCGGTAATTATTTTCCTTACTACTCCAGCTAATTCTACCAATAACCTGGCCCGGTTTTCAAATGAGCCCCCATATTCGTCAGTTCTTCTATTACTGATTGGCGATAAAAACTCATTAATTAAATACCCGTGGGCAGCATGTATTTCTACGACTTTAAATCCTGCCTTTACTGCTCTTATTGCTGCTTTTTCAAAATCATCTATTACCTTATTTATATCATCTTTGCTCATCTCTTTCGGCAACGGCCCGCCTTCTTTGTATGGCACGGCGCTTGGCGCAAATGTTTGCCAGGCGCCCTCGCTTTGTTCCAGGGGCCTCCCGCTTTTCCATGGGCTTAAATGACTGGCCTTGCGGCCGGCATGAGCAAGTTGTATGCCCGGAACTGCACCCTGCTGATGAAGGAATTCTGTAATCCTTTTAAGATATTCGATATGTTCGTCCTTCCAAATACCCAGGTCGTCCGCCGTAATTCTTCCTTCAGGTGAAACTGCCGCCGCTTCAGTAAAAATTAAGGCCGCTCCACCAACAGCACGGCTTCCCAGGTGCACTAAATGCCAGTCATTCGCAAATCCGTCTATACTGGAATATTCGCACATAGGCGATACCGTTATCCTGTTCTTCAGTTGAATGCTCCTGATCGTTAAGGGTTGGAATAATAATGCCATTGTATTGTTTAATTAAATAAATAAAAAGTAATTGAAAAAAATAAATAACAAAACCTGGTAAGAATTGTTATTTATTTTTCGTCACTAATTCCGTACCACACGTAACCCTGTCCGATATAATTAGATAAGGCCGTTTGTGCTGTTAATGACACTTTCACGCCGGGGTATAATTCTTGTTTTTTGATATCGAGGAAATTCATGGCCTGGCCACACGCAATGAACTTCGCCCCGTATTTCATTAAATCTAGAATTAGTTGACTATTAGGATTATCCTTTTTGTATTTGGATTGAAATATTTCGTTATTCTGAATTGAAAAAAGCGACGGCCCGTGCACTACTATAACTGGATGAATATGTGAGATGGGTATCCCGGAAGCGACATGCAAATTCAGTACCCGGGCTATCTCTACAAGACCGGGATTCAGCTTCGCATGTGAAGTGTCCTTAAAATTGAGTGTAAACTCAAACAGCAATTTATAGTGGCGTTTGGGACTTGGTATCTCATCAACTCCTTCAACAGGTAAAACGCCTGAAAAAGTCCCGGCTTTAATTAAAGGATAATAAGCAACACTCTCGAGCTTCGCCCACTTAATGCTATCTTTACGGGCTGCCGTTATGCTATCCATTTCCGCTTTTTTTGTCACATCATCCTTCTCTATAGTTTGAGAAAATAAAGGACTTAAGTACGAAATACTTCCCCATAAAATAAGAAACCATTTTTTCATAATCAGTTTTTTAATTGGGTTTAAAGTTGCATCTTATCTGCGTGCAAAAAAAATTAATTGGCCAATAATTTTATGCAACTGGAACGCGACCAAAATATTTAGGTGGCTTTCTTCAATCCGGTGAAAACTTTTAATGGTTTAATTTGTTATTCAAAAAAAAGATATGTCAGAAGTAAAAGCGTATGCTGCAAAAAGTGCGGCCACTCCAATTGAACCGTGGAGTATAAACAGAAGAGAACCTAAACCTCACGATGTTCAGATAGATATTTTGTATTGTGGTGTTTGTCATAGTGATTTACACACTGCCCGTAACGAATGGGGCGGAACTGTATATCCTTGTGTGCCGGGACATGAGATTGTTGGCCGCGTTACGAAAGTGGGTGACCATGTAAAGAAATATAAGGTCGGCGACCTTGTTGGCGTTGGGTGCATGGTTGATAGCTGCCGTGAATGTGATAATTGTAAAGAGGGACTGGAACAGTATTGTTCCGGCGGTATGGTAGGAACTTATAACGGCCAGGAAAGAGATGGCAGTGGCGTTACCTATGGTGGCTATAGTAAACAAATTGTTGTTACTGAAGATTTCGTATTAAAGGTATCTGAGAAGCTGCCTCTCGCAGGTGTGGCCCCTTTACTTTGTGCCGGCATTACCACGTATTCCCCATTAAGGCATTGGAAAGTTGGCAAAGGTGACAAGGTGGGAATTTTAGGCCTCGGTGGTTTGGGACACATGGGTGTAAAGCTTGCCGCGTCTTTTGGTGCCGAAGTTACTATGCTTAGTCATTCACCATCAAAAGAAGCGGATGCAAAAAGATTAGGCGCACATAAATTTCTTTTAACGAGCGATAAAGAACAGGTTAAAAGCGTAAGCAATTATTTTGATTTCATTTTGGATACCGTATCCGCGCCTCATGATTATAATACATACCTCAGTATGCTGAATACAAACGGCGTAATGGTCTGTGTGGGCGCTCCGTCGGAACCCGCAGTGGTGCCTGCTTTCAACCTTATTTTTCAAAGAAGAAGTTTGGCGGGATCGTTAATTGGCGGTATTCCGGAAACACAGGAAATGCTTGATTATTGCGCGGAGAACAACATTACTTCTGATGTAGAAGTGATTAATATAAAAGATATCAATAAAAGTTATGAGCGTATGTTGAAAGGCGATGTGCGTTACCGTTTTGTAATCGACATGGCTACGTTATAGTTTGAGAAAGTAGTACAAAATGTAAAAAGCAGCCTCTTTAATTGAGACTGCTTTTTATTTTTAAAACGTATAATTTTCTATGACGTCCAATCAGGCAGTTGCTAATTTGCCTACGGCTTTTTCAAAATGCTGACTTACTTTTTTCCAATCAATTACATTCCAGAAAGCTTTCAAATATTCGGCTCTCCTGTTTTGATATTTTAGATAATAAGCATGTTCCCAAACATCGCAGCCCAATATTGGTTTGCATTTGCAGTCTGCAACGTCCATCAAAGGATTGTCCTGGTTAGGAGTTGAGCATATGGTCAACTTTCCATCAAGTACACCGAGCCAGGCCCAGCCACTTCCAAATCTTGTAACGCCGGCGGTATTAAATTTTTCTTTCATCTCATCAAAAGAACCAAAAGCCTCGTCAATAGCTTCAGCTAATTTGCCGGTGGGTTTACCGCCACCATCCGGGGAAAGAATTTCCCAAAAGAAGCTGTGATTCCAATGCCCACCGCCATTATTGCGAACAGCAGGACTTATTTTGCCAGCATTAGCCAGTAACTCTTCCAACGATTTACTTTCATTGGGAGTACCTGCAATTGCCTTATTAAGATTATCTACATAAGCCTGGTGATGCTTATCGTGGTGAATTTCCATTGTTTGTTTGTCGATATGAGGCTCCAAAGCATCGAAGCTGTAAGGTAGAGCCGGTAATGTAAATGCCATATTATATTAATTTAAAGGTGAACAATTTTGTATTCTAACAAATTTACTTACTATATGTTGCAAAGCATGAGCACTATAAAATAATTCCTCAAAACGCAAGTGTAAAAAAGCATTTTATCTTTTTCTTTGGAAAAAGCTTCGCATCATTGACATACAATCTGCCGCATAAATGTTGCCAATAATTTCCGTTTTAGGATGAAGCGCCACTTTAGAGAGTCCTCCATGCTTCTCATCATTGGCCCCATAAACCAATTTTCCTATTTTACTCCAGTATAATGCACCACAACACATGGCGCAGGGCTCAATTGTAACATACATAGTAGCTTCCGGTAAATATTTTGCGCCTAAATAATTGAAAGCAGAAGTGAGTGCAATAATTTCTGCATGCGCCGTGGCATCTTTCAGCATTTCAACCTGGTTATACCCCCGGCCGATTATTTTACCATTCATTACTATTACGGCTCCAATAGGCACTTCGTCGGCATCAAATGC
>NZ_JBMQQG010000151.1:0-45604 GCF_057362405.1 Ginsengibacter sp. | reverse complement strand
TCCAGCGGCGGCGCAATGTATCCTCTAAAAGGTACAAGTTTTGCAGGATGGTCCCCTGTTGTAAACCAGCTTTGATTGAACCAATCTACAAATTGAGGACTACTATAATTTGATGAATAAAGTAAAGAATCAGTTTGAATAGTTTCTTCCGGAATTAAGAGGTTAGGATAATCAGCATCTTTACCATAATTGCCATGGCAGCCGGAGCAGGATGCTTCAAAAATAAGCTGGCCGTCGTCAGCAAGTTTTACATTAATTGCCTTGGGATACTTTGGTGGCTGCAGTGAATAAATATACGCAAGCACGTCATTAAAGTGTTTATCCACTTCTGCTGCTTCACTTGTATCGGTAACCGTTAGTAAATTAGAAGCCATTAAAAATCTGCCGAAATCTCCTCTCCCAAATCCATTATAAAACATGGCATGTTTCTTTTTGAGCAACCACCAGGGTGGCACGTCGGTAGGTATTAATTCTTCGGGTATGGGCATCTGTGAGCTGTCTTTCCAACGGAAAGTTTTTGGATCTCTGTGAGCCACGAGTAAGGCGGCAAGCCGGTCCGCGACGTTTACTCCTTTAGTTTCAGTTACGAGGTAAGGTGAAACCGCCTCAATAGATTGAATAAAGTTTTTAGCAGCATCATATTTTAAATTGTTGCCGGGGCCGTTCTTCAGAAATTTTTCCAGGAGCCTGGCCGTGCCGGAATGATCAGTTGTGTAATCAGATAATGAGTTGCCCATGCCAATTACCAATTTACCATTGAATTCCTGTGAATGACATTGAAGGCAGTTTGGTGACACGATCTTTTCACCATTTGGTGCGATTACGGCGTTGAATGAATAAGGAATACCCTTGTTAATTCCTTCTCTTCCCAAATCTTCGGCGCTCTTGCCAATACCCATTTGAAAGAATGAAAATGGAATTCCGCTTTTCAAATAATCACCTGTTGTTAGATAATTATAGCCTTCTTCAGCATTACCCGCCCTTTGTTTCGATGCTTCAATATAGACAGGATCTTCCTTCTTTTTTTCTTTTGTAAAAAAACTAAGAGCGACAATAATAGAAGCGAGAAAAAATATTATAAGTTTCGATTTCACGAAGGCAAAGTTATTTTATAATCAAAATTTTTTTATGGGTTTAACATCATCTAAATTTTCTTTAACCAGGAACCAGATAGATTATTTACCATAGATATTGAGCATTTGTTTTAAATCGTCTAATGTATTTATCTCATCAACGGTTTTGTCGTGTCTCCAACGACTCATTCGCGGGAATCTCAATGCCACGCCACTTTTATGACGATTGCTGGCTGCAATACCTTCAAAAGCAATTTCAAAAACCAGTTCGGGTTTTACGGTTCGCACCGGCCCGAATTTTTCAATTGAATTTCGTTTTACAAAATTATCAACCTGGGCAAATTCTTTATCAGTTAAACCTGAATAAGCCTTTGTGAATGCAACCAGGTGATTGCCGTCTTTTACGGCGAAAGTGTAATCTGTGTATAAATTACTCCTTCGTCCACTTCCCTTCTGCGCATAGATCATAACGCAGTCTATCGTTAAAGGATCTATCTTCCATTTCCACCAATCGCCCCTTTTTCTTCCAACTTTATAGTCAGATATTTTTCTTTTCAACATCACTCCTTCGCTATTCACTTCCCGCGATTTATTTCTTAATTCCGACAATTCTTTCCACGAAGTGAAGCTGATAATTTCCGAAATTTTTATGGCAGGAATTTTTATGGGAAGAATAATTTCTTCCAGTTTTTTTCTTCTCTCCGTAAGTGTCTTAAAACGCCAGTCTTCGAAATTGTACTCCAGGAGATCGTATGCAAAAAAACTTATTGGTGCATCAACCAATTGTTTTTTACCAATATTTTTTCTCCCAATGCGGGTTTGTAAAACTGAAAAGGGCAGGGGTTTGCCATCCACCGCCGGAATAATTTCTCCATCGAGAACGATACCGTCAGGCAAAAGATCTTTCAATATATAATATTCAGGAAATTTATCGGTCATCAATTCTTCGCCGCGGCTCCACGCAAATAGTTCGTTATTGCGTTTAATCAGTTGGCCACGAATGCCATCCCATTTCCATTCGGCTTGCCATTCGCCAGGGTCACCTAAATTTTCTGGCTCTTCTTCTAAGGCATAGGCTAAATAGAAGGGATAGGGTTTTGAAAAATCAGTTAACGATGCGGCTTCACTTAGTAGATTATCAAACGAAGTTGTTGAAGGATCCCAATTGCCACTAATTCGATGCGCAATTATTGACGATGATAATTCAATTGTTTTCGCTAATGCGTTCACAATTGTTTTTTGTGAAACGCCTATTCGAAAGCTGCCGGTTATTAATTTATTAAACACAAATCTTTCATCACGATTCATCTGGTTCCAGCTTTCAATAATAAATTTTTTTCTTACCGCTTCATCCTGTTTTTCAATTGATATAAATGTTTCCAAATAATGTGATAAACTTTTGTTCTTCTGTTCTTCCTTTTTTGTTTCTGGCAAAAGCAAGGCAAGTGTTTCAGCAAGATCACCAACAGTAGAATAGCATTCATCAAAAAGCCATGATGGATAATTGGTGATTTCTGCTGACCATTCCCGCATGAGCCTGGAACTCACTGTGCGCCTGGGTCTTCGCCCGCTGAAAATTGCTATCACCCAAACTTTATCGTTATCCGGAGCAATGGCAAAATAATCGGTAAGGATCTGGAGTTTGTCATTTGTTTTTGTTGAAGAACTTAATTCACTGACCAGTTGTGCAAACAACTCCAGCCCGGAAGTGTCTGTGTCATTTCCGGGATTTTCCTTTGCGTTAATAATATTTAGATTCTCTGTCATCACCTTGTGCTACACTGTAATTTCTTTCTCATTTTCGTTTTTTGCTAGTTCTCCAGTTATCTCCTCTTCTTCATTCCCGTACTGCGTTCTTACTTCTGCCGCAATAGCAATTTGTTCTTCATTACAGTAACGGGTAAACGCAGATTTAAATCCGTGAGTAACGTAAAGTCTTTCGGCGCCGGTTGCTTTCACAGCTTCCAGTAATCCGTCCCAGTCAGCATGATCGCTCAATGCAAAGCCTGCATCTACATTTCTTCTTCTCGCATTACCTCTTACCTGCATCCAGCCGCTACATACTCCAACGGAATAAGGGGCAAATTTTTTCATCCAGGTAGTTCCATCTGCCGAAGGAGGAGCAATTACGACGGCACCTTTTAATAAGTCTTTAGGGGTCTCGGGAGTTACTCTTACAACTCGTGCGATATTCCATCCAGCATCTATCAGCATTTGTTGCATATTAAAAATAGCCCCATGTGCGTAAATGGTTTGGGTGGTTTCTTTGATTGCCTGTAACACACGTTGTGCTTTGCCCAAACTGTAAGCAAGTATTATACTTGCTTTGCCATTTTCTTTATTTTTATTGATCCAGTTTATGATGTTATCATAAATTTCCTGTTGCGGTTTCCATTTATAAATGGGTAATCCAAAAGTGGATTCAGTAATGAAAGTGTTGCATTTCACTGGCTCGAATTTGCCGCTCAGGCCGTCGTCCTCTAATTTATAGTCGCCACTTACAACCCAAACTTCTCCTTTGCACTCAACTCTTATTTGCGATGAACCAATGATGTGGCCCGCAGGATGCAACGAAACTTTTACGCTGTTAAAGTAAATTGGTTCATTCCATTGTAGCGTTTGATAATTATTTTCACCAAGTCGTAATTGAAGTATGGATTTTGTATCAGTATGACATAAATAATACTTGTGGCCAAAATATGCATGATCTGAATGGCCATGAGTAATAATTGCTTTATCTACCGGTTTCCACGGATCAATAAAAAAATCTCCTTTCTCACAATAAAGCCCTTTATCAGTAAATGTGATTAAGTCATTCATTTGTTAGAAAGTTACAAAATGCTTGCCTGATTGGCACCCTGTTTTTAGTAACATTTGTTTTTCCTAAAAGTTTTCGATATAGATCTATATCATGAGTTCTCTTTAATAATAAAAGCCCTCGAGAAGGGCTTTATTATTATGAGTTATTAATCCGGAAAATCAACACCAAATATTCTATTGCTTCAGCAAAAGGATATATTTAACCATTTGTTCTGCATCAGCTTCACTTAGCTCGGGATGGGGCGTCATCATTACTTCTCCCCAAACTCCTTTACCGCCCGAAATTACTTTATGAGCGAGGTAAGTGAGTGCTGTATCGTTTCCTGCATATTTGTTGGCAACGTCTTTATATGCCGGTCCAATTAACTTCTCATTTACTTTGTGGCATGTTAAGCAATTTGATTTTGCTACTAACGCTAATCCTTTTTCATAATCGGGATTGGAAGACAGATCGCTGGCTGCGGGTTTTGCTGCTGTGGCAGTATCGGATGTTGCATTGGCTGAATTTTGTTGATCGCTGCTGCCTCCACAAGACGCAATTAAGAAAAGTAAAGGAAGCACTGTGAGAATTTTTTTCATTGTTAAAATATAATTTTAAAATTTTATGGTTGGAACGAAATGAAGGTTAAAGGTATAATAATCAATATTCTGAAACGAAATTTTTTTTCTTTTTTATAGTTAGAAAGAAACGGTGGGATATGAAATGCATTTTCGAAATAGATTCATTTTGTTACAACTAATGATATGTAAAGGGTAGTAGATAATCTATAATTTAATTATTGTGTAATTTTTATTTCTCCTTCTGTAACTTTATCTCAAATCCAGGATCTCAACATGAATTCCTTTTTCAGAAAATTACCTCTTTCAATCAAGTTAATGCTAATAGGCATTATTCCTGTACTGTTTCTGATTTACTTATCCGGACAATTGTATAATGATAAAAAGCAGCGGGTAAAATTAATAGCAGATTATATCGAACATATTCATGAGTCGCAAAACGTGGCGAAACTTATGAGTGAACTTGAAAACGAACGAAAATATTCGTTCCAATACGCTTTAAAAAAGACCAACTATAGCAACATCATATTACAAAGGACCCGAACAGACGCGGTTATTGCATTGCTCGATAAAAGTAAAGATCTGGCCATTTCACAATTTGCTGACTACACATTTTTGAATAAATTATCCAGGATTCGCAATTCGATAGATTCTTCCGGCAATTTCCCGGCGGATGAGCTGATGAAATATTATACCAGCGTAATCTCACGACTTAATACACTAATCTCTGTAGCTTCTGCGAGCAATGCTTTTTTACAACCGGTTTATAAAGACCTGATTGCACAAAAGACGCTTTTTGAAATGGTCACACTTCTTGGTATCATCAGAACGAATATTTATACCTCTTTATATACAAAAAAATATAACAAGGAAACTTTTTCGCAAAATATTACAACATATAATTTTTTAAAAAGTTACGAGGCTGAATTTTTGTTAAAAGCCTCACCCGCATCGATTCTTGCCTACAAGAAACTAAAGGATTCAACTGCACTAAATGCTACGCTGGCTTACATCGATAACCTTGTTGCCAAATCGCTACCGGATACATCAATAAGTGCAGAAGATTGGTGGATACTTTCATCAAAAGGTACTGATGTATTAAAAAAAGAAGGGAATGATTTAGGAATAACGATTGAAGCAGGGATGGATCATATTTACAATGCGGAGGTGAACTCGAGAAACAGGACGCTGATTTTTCTTATTGCTGCCATAGTTTTAGTTATAAGTTTTGTGCTGTTTACGATAAGAGTAATTAGTAAGATGTTGAGTGAACTTAAAGTAGCGGCTCAAAAAATATCTGCCGGCGGTACCGGATTAAGATTAACGAATATGCCGAATGATGTAATGGGTAACCTGGCGGATTCTATACTGGAGATTGACAAAAATAATATAGAACTCGCTCACGCGGCCAACCTGATAGGATCTGGAAATTTTGATGTGAAGGTAAATCCAAGAGGCGAAGAAGATTTGTTGGGCAATTCAATTAAAAAAATGAAAAGAGATCTTCGTGAGCTAACAGCTGAAAAAGATAAAGTGCAGCTGGAGACTCTGGAACTTATGAACAGGAAAGATGATTTTTTAAGTATTGCAAGCCATGAGTTGAAAACACCGGTGACTTCATTAAAGGCGTATACGCAACTTCTGCAAATGGATGCTATCGAAAACGCAGACGACAGAAGGGCGTCTATGCTTGCTAAAATGGACAGCCAGATAGATAAGCTAACCTCTCTGATAACTGATTTGCTCGACACATCAAAAATGCAGAATGGAAAGTTGATATACAATAAAACTTTTTTTCAGCTAGACGAACTTATAAAAGAAAAAGTTGACGAAATACAAGTAACTAATGTTTTTCATAATGTCATTATTGAAAAAAATATTCCGCTGCAATTGTATGCCGATAGGGAAAGAATAAGCCAGGTACTATCAAACTTATTAAGTAATGCAATTAAATATTGTCCCGACTGTAAGGAGATTATCGTAAGGCTGGAAAAAAAAGGTGATGCAGCGATTTGCTCTGTACAGGATTTTGGAAACGGCATAAACAAGGCCCAGCAAAATAAAATATTTGAACGGTTTTACAGGGTAACCGGGAATAATCTGCATACTTACCCCGGCTTAGGCCTGGGGCTGTTTATTTCCAGAGAAATTATAGAAAGGCATAACGGAAAAATTTGGTTAAACAGTGAAGAAGGAAAGGGGAGCACATTCTATTTCAGCCTTCCCATTTCAGTAAATAAAGGTAGATTAGTTCAGTCGGCAGTAATGCATAAATAACATCTAAAAGGATAACCTGCAAAATCAATTTTCCAATTTTTCCCCAAGTTCAACAACTCTGTCTGTTAGAATCTTAAAATCTTCCCTGATAGTTCTATGATTCGTATTGGCAACTCTTAAAGAATATTTGCCTTTCAATATTGTGTAGGAAGGCAGTGCTACGCCGCTCTCGTGCAATTGAAACAGCAATTCTTTATTTAGAGAATTTAATTGTTCTTCGTCAGTTAAATTTCCTTTATACCGAAAGCAAAGAAGGTTAAGTGGTGCGGGGGCTGTTAATTCCAGTTTAGGGTTATTGTTTACAAGTAGTTTTAGATATTGCACCTGTTCAACGTTCTGGGTTACCATTCTGCCAAATTTCTTTATACCATGCTCTTTTATTGACATCCAGATTTTTAGGGCTTTAAAGCCTCTTGATAATTCAACACCATAATCACTAAACCAAATATCGCCGCCACCCATGCCTCTTTTCTCATGCTGAAGATAGGCGGCCTCCAAAGAAAATGCATTATAATGGGTACTCTTATTACGTACAAGCACACACGAAGCTTCATACGGCACATACATCCACTTATGCATATCCATCGCCAGCGAATCAGCCCGTTCAATTCCGGCCACTTTATGTTTATATTTTTCAGATAAATTGAGCATGGCTCCAATTGCGCCATCCACATGAAACCATAGATTTTCTTTTTTGCACAAATCGGCTAAAGCATTAAGATCGTCACAGGCACCGGTATTTACAGTAACCGCATTGCCAATAACACAAAAGGGTTGCAGACCTTGCTTAACATCTTCCTGGATTTGTTGATGCAGATTGTCAATGTTAATTTCATAATTATCATTAACGGGTATTAATCGTAAGGAATCGCTTCCCAGTCCCAAAAGTTCAACCGATTTGTTTACACAATTATGTACCTCTGCTGAAGCATATACCATCATTCTTTTTTGAGAACCATATATTCCTTTTTTACGCAAATCAAAATCGGCTTTCGCATATCGTGCAACAGTAATGCCAATAAGATTTGCCATTGAACCGCCGCTTACGAGCAGCCCGCTTGCACCAGCAGGAAACCCAAATAATTCAATGAACCAATCTATCAATTGTTTTTCTACAAGCCCACCCACCTGGTTGCCGCCGCCCTGGTTAATATTAATGCCTGCAGCAAGCATGTCGGCAAGCATAGCAAAAGGCGTTCCGGTTCCCATTACCCAACCCCAGAAACGCGGATGAATATTGCCAGTAGGGTATGGCCGGATTTTAGTTTTAAAGTCTTCATAAATTGACTCATGCATTTGTCCCTCTGTGGGTACCCTTTGATTAAAAAAATCTTTTACTTCGAGTGGTGGCTCCTGCCAAACTTTTCGTTCGCGAACCGTGGAAAGGAACTGCATCATATCTTTTACCATTTCCATTCCAAGTTGTTCCATCTTTGACCAGTCAGCAGGGTCGAGGGTTTCTTCGTTTGTATACATGTTCTATTTTTTTTATTCTAAATGACAATGCCCGGCAGGCCGGCTTTTTTTATTTCACGATTAATTAAAGAAATATCTGAAGTTTTAATTTTCATCCAAATTGCTTCGAGTTGTTCAAAATCTTTTTTTGAGCTGCCTACTAATTCAACGGAGGTGCTCGTTGGTGGCATGTCCGATTCCTGTAATCTGCTGAAGAGAGAACTGAATGAAGTGTTTACCATGCTGAAACTTTTCGATTTATCTATAGTTTTTGCATTCTCGACATTTATTATTTTTTCATCCAAACTGCTTAACGATGCATGCAGATCACCTTTTGTTTTGGGTAGTAATTCTTTAATTTGATTATGAATACTAACGGTCTGTCTTGAGATTTTCATAATTTGTAGTCTGCCCTCGTAGCAAACCATAGATAGATCATGTTGCTTTTGCAAATCTTTTGCAGATGTTTTTACTCTTGGATCCATTTTAATAATTAATGGTTGCGAAAAAGTTTCATTATTCACTTTTAATATAACGGTATAATTCCCCGGCACCACCCAGGGAGAAGTGGATTCGGGTGCTGTGTTTTTATAAATTGCCGCTATAGGATAGGATGCCGGAAGGTTGAGAGGGGTATAATGTAAATCCCATATAAACCTGTGTGAACCTCGCTCTCCTGATAAAATTTGCTGCGGGCGAATCCAGTAAAGAGGAATGTCAACCTCGGGAATTTTATATAAAGTATCGTTGCTGCTGAATCGTCTTACAAGGTTACCTTTTGCATCGATAATTTCGAGTATTACTTCTCCGTTAGCCTTACCGCTTAAATAATAATCAATAGTGGCGCCATCAGGAGGATTTTGCCCGGCAGGTTCATCTGGCGGCAAAGGAGTATCAGTATTGTTATCCCATCGTACTCTTGTTGCATTTGCTGGTTTAAATAAAATGTTATGCTCACCTGTTTTATTATTAATCTGCCTTAGTGATGTCATGTTATCTAGTATCCAAAAACCTCTGCCATGGGTGGCAATCGCCAGGTCGTCATCTTTAATAATTAGATCACGTACAGATGTGGCAGGCATATTTAAACGAAGTGATTGCCAGTTGTCGCCATCATTAAAAGAAACGTAAACCTGGGTTTCTGATGTGGCGAACAACAGTCCCTTCTTTTCGGTATCTTCTCTTACTGCGTTTATGGGATCGTTAGGTAAGCCGGTTACAATTTTTTTCCAGGTTATTCCGCCGTCGTTTGTTTTATAGATGTAAGGGAGCAGGTCATCACATCTTAACCTGTTTACGGAAGCATAGGCGGTATTCACATCGAAGTGGCCGGCATCTATCATAGATATTTTGCTCCATGATGTTATTGCTGCAGGTGTCACATTTTTCCATGTTTTGCCGCCATCTTTAGTAATGTGAATTAACCCATCGTCCGTTCCTGCCCAGATCGTATTAATATTAATTGGTGAAGGAGCTACTGAATATATTACCCCTCGCCTCTGCATTTTTTTTACAGCATCGTCGGCATAAATTCCTACACTTGCTGGAATATCCCAACTTTTCCTTGACAGGTCGGGGCTGATGACCCGCCAATTGTTACCACCGTCCACGGTTTTGAATAAGACATTCCCTGCATAGTACAATGTTTTGTGATCGACAAGTGAAAAAATAACCGGTTCGGTGCGGACAAAACGATATCCGGAATTTCGTTTATCCGCCGGAGTTATACTTTGAACCTGCCCGGTTAGTTTATTGTATTTAGATAATTTGCCACCATACACAATATTTGAATTCAGAGGGTCTGCCGCGACATATCCATATTCCTGGGCGCCTACCGGGTGCCAGTCGCGAAAGGTGATTTCTCCATCATTACCCCTTGAAGCAATACCTACAGAACCACTTTCCTGTTGGCCACTATATAAATTGTAAGGGAAAGCATTATCGGCACTCACATGATACAATTGCGCAGTAGGCTGGTTGTACCAGGAACTCCATGTGTCGCCACCGTTTACCGTTATTATGGCTCCCTGGTCGCCAGTTACCAACATTACTTGTGTGTTGTCAGGATTGATCCAGATATTTTGATAATCATCGCCACCAGGCGCTCCGCGAATACCCGTCCATGTTTTACCACCGTTAACTGATTTCCAAACGACGATGCTGGTACTATATATCGTTTCGGGATCTTTGGGGTCCACCATAATTGTTGGAACGTCACCACCGCCAATTCTTGCCTGCGGCCTTCCGTCTTCGGTTATTTCATGCCAGTCTTCTCCTCCATCTTCTGAACGGAAAAGCCCCATTCCTGTTCCCGTTCCGTATTCGTTTTCTTTATCAGTACCAACCACTGCATACACAATGTTTGATGACGATGGCGCAATGGCGATATGTGCTTGCACCATATCAGTTGGTAAGTCGTTTGACAATTTCTTCCACGTATTACCACCATCTGTCGATTTATAGATTCCTCCTTTTGTCCCAGACCATTCGCCATTTTCCCATGGACCTTCCCGTGATTGCCATAATGTGGCAAGAATAACATCTGAATTATTTGGATCAATCAATACATCGTCTCCACCTGTATTTTCGTCTACGTGTAGAACGTTAGTAAATGTTTTTCCTCCGTCTTCCGATTTGTAAATTCCTCTTTCCTTATTCGGTCCGTAAGGATGGCCTAACACAGCAACGAAAATTCTATCAGGATTTTTGGGATCAACATCAATCTTAGGAATTTGTTGCCCGTCCTGCAAGCCAAGATGTGTCCATGTTTTGCCAGCATCTATTGATTTATACATTCCGTTGCCGGTTGAGAGATCAGGGCGATGCAAACCTTCTCCGCTGCCTACATAAATAACATCGGGATTTGACGGCGCAACTGCAATGGCACCGATTGAACCGGTTGATTGTTCGTCAAAAACGGGAAACCAGGTTCTTCCATAATCAGTAGTTTTCCAAACGCCACCATTATTTACGCCAATGTAAAATACATTTGGTTGTTGTGGAACGCCTGCGGCGCCTACCGTTCTTCCTCCACGATAAGGGCCGATGCTTCGCCAATGGAGACTGCTGAATAACGACGAATTAATTTGTTGTGCCCTTAAGGCCGGAGGAAGCAAGAATACGCTTGCAAGAAATAAATAGGGTAAGTACGAAATATTTTTTTTCATGAAATAGGCGTAAGTATTTTTTTGGATAAACAAGGCTCCTAAGGTAGGCAGAAATGAAATAGGAGCGTTAGCTCAGAATACAATCAATCTACATAGAAAATTTTTATTCCTTTATGATAGTCTTTTCAATTCGGCGGTCTGGAATGAGCCACATGGCGGCGACGCAAGCATAAAGAAATAAACTAATCGCAGGATTATAGAATGCGACGGCAATAGCAACAAGATATATTACAACTGAAATAATACCTTTCCTATCTTTTCCAATAGCTTTTGCTAATGTTGAATCTTTCCCATGCAGTTTTACGAGGGCCTGCGCAAGTATATAATATGCTAAGCCCGCCATAAAAAGAATGATTCCATATACTACCACGGGCCATTTGGTAAAGTTATTTTCTCCCATCCATCCCGATGCAAATGGTACTAATGAAAGCCAAAAGAGTAGATGAGTATTTGCCCATAACACCGCGCCGTTAACATGTTTCACACTATACACCATGTGATGATGATTACTCCAGTAAATTCCTATATAAATGAAACTGAGAATATAACTGAGGAACACCGGCAATATCGGCCGGAGATCATTTAATTCATCACCATGTGGAATTTTCATTTCCAATAGCATTACGGTAATTATTATGGCGAGTACTCCATCACTAAAAGCTTGTAATCTTTCCGTTCTCATATTTTTTGAGTAATACTTTGCAGAAGAAATTTTATTGTTATGTAAATCTATAGCAAAAAGAAAAACGCTTAAAGCATCGGTTACTTACCATTCTCTCACGACATCTCCGTTTAGAATTTCCATTATAAAAAGATGTTTGTTTTCATAATAGTCAGGTGTTTTGTTTTGCTTTTCGATGTAGACCGGCCGGAAATTATAATTATGAAAAACAGACAGGGTGCTGTCATTTAGATGAGACATAATTTCACCGGGATATTTGAGCAGCAAGCTTGTGAAATACCAGGTTACTCCAAAACCCTTATAAGCCATGTCCGAAGGTTTCGTCCTGTATAATTGGAAATACTTCTTTATTAATAAACTGTCAGCTAAATTATTTTTTGCTTCATAGTGAGGGGTGGTATAGCGTATGGGAAAATCGGTGTAAGCATCTTTTTTATATAGGCTTCTAAATCCGTCCCAGTTGGGCATTCCTATTAAAACCACGGAATGTTTTTTTTGAATTGCATAACATGCATCAGCGAGGCTTTTTGCCAGATCTTCATCTAAAGTTGCTCCAATAATAACGGCAGTGTGTAAGGTGTCTATTCTATTGATTAAGCTATAGGCAGATATAGTACTATCAACCATAATAGTCCTAATATTCAATAACGGTTTCCCTTCCTCATAATTAATGCTTCTTAAATAATTCTCTACCCTGTCATCGCCTTTCTTTTTAACGATATAAATTTTATCGGTTCCATGTTTTTGTAAAAGATAACTAAATATGCCCTCGCAGTTAGCCTTTAATGTTGAGTTAACAATAACCAAAAATGGATTTGCGAGTATGCCCCCATCGTTAGGATAGGTTGCAGAAATAAAAGGAATATTTTTTTCTAGTGCGAAATCAGCCAATTCTCTATAATCGGGATCTTTTACTGATCCTATAATCAGGTTAACCTTATCAAGCTTTTTATATTTAATGAGCCATGATATTGGTTGCCGGTATGATTTTGAATCGTAAATAGACGCTTCTACAGATTTTCCATTAATATTCAAAGTATCAAGAGCAATATGGGCCCCCTGCACAAACTCAACTGCAGGCAAAATAAGTCTTGGAATTGAATTATCGGAAGTTAATTGACCGTTTGAAAAAACAGAATCGAGATATAAAGGAGCAAATATTGCTATATGGTAAGTTACGGGTGGTGCAATCGTTGTGTCGTTCTGGGCAAATAATGTTTGCGGGGATGCTGCAATCATAAAAAGGCACAAAATCAAAATATTTTTCTTCATAAATTAAAGCCTATTAGCAATATACATTATTCAATAAATTACCCAGCTATAGTTGCAAAAAGAACCAACACTTATTCCCATTCAATTGTTGCAGGTGGTTTACTGCTGATGTCATAAACAACTCTATTAATACCTTTTACATTATTAATAATTTCATTAGAAACATGGGCAAGAAATTCATAAGGAAGATGAGCCCAATCCGCCGTCATACCATCTACAGAAGTTACCGCCCTGAGTGCCACAGTAAATTCATAAGTTCTCTCATCGCCCATTACGCCTACACTTTTAACAGGGAGTAAGATAGCACCAGCTTGCCAAACAGTTGCATACAAATCGTATTTTAATAAAGCATTAGTATATATGGCATCTGCTTGTTGCAACAAGTGCACCTTTTCTTCCGTTACTTCTCCTAAAATTCTTATGGCAAGGCCCGGACCAGGGAACGGGTGACGATTTAAAAGTGCCGAAGGAAGACCAAGTTCGGCGCCAACTTTTCTTACTTCATCTTTGAAAAGCGAGCGCAAAGGCTCTACCAGCTTAAGCTTCATATAATCCGGAAGACCGCCCACATTATGATGCGACTTGATAGTTTGAGAAGGACCATGAACGGACATTGATTCAATTACATCAGGATATATAGTGCCCTGTCCTAAAAATTCTATTCCTTCGATTTTATGTGCCTCTTGATCAAAAATTTCAATAAAGCATTTTCCGATAATTTTTCGTTTTTCTTCCGGGCTTACTTTGCCGGCAAGTTTTGCATAAAAATGATCTTTTGCGTCTACGCCTGTTATGTTTAATCCGATGCTTTTGCACGAGGTCAACACCTGTTGAAATTCATCTTTTCGCAATACACCGTTATCTACAAATATTCCAAACAAATTCTTGCCGATAGCTCTATGAATGAGCGTTGCTGCCACTGTTGAATCGACGCCGCCACTTAAAGCCATGATCACTTTTCTATCGCCAATGGTATTTTTGATGGATGCAACCGTGTCATTAATGAAATGCGCCGGTGTCCAATCCTGCGTGCATCCACATACATTTATTAAAAAATTTTTAATAATTTTTTTGCCTTCGGCAGAATGATAAACCTCCGGATGGAATTGTAACCCGTAAAGTTTCACGTTTTCATTTTCATATTTAAAGGCGGCAACCGGAATACTATGCGTTGTTGCAGACAATGAAAAATTTTCAGGCAATTTCACGATTGTGTCGCTATGACTCATCCACACATCCGAATCATTTTTTACATCTCTCAACACTTCATGATTGTCTTTAACCTGCAACTTTGCTCTGCCATATTCACGCTTATCGCTTTTTTCAACAACTCCGCCGTACAATTTTGATGTGAGTTGGGCACCATAACATATTCCAAGGACGGGTACTTTTTCCACGATTGATTTTACATCAACCGAAGGTGCATTTTGTTCATTTACAGAAAAAGGAGAGCCTGAAAGGATAACTCCTTTAAGTTCCTTTGTAAATTCTATTTCTTTATTGAAGGGAATAATCTCGCAGTACACATTTGCCTCCCGAACGGCCCTGGCAATCAGTTGTGTGTATTGTGAGCCGAAATCGAGGATCAGTATTTTTTGCGTCATTTGCTGCGAAGTTAAAAAGTTTATTGAAGTTTGTATCTTGCCGACTGATAATCTTTAAAAACTACACGATGAAATATTTTCCGATCATAGCGGCCTTCGTTTTAATGCTCAGTTCCTGCAACATGATTTCCGGAAACGGCAACATCCGTTCGGAAAAAAGAAATACCGGAGATTTCAGGGCTGTAAAAACTTCCGGTTCAATAGACATCGAAATAAACAGTGGTGATACTTATGCTGTAGCAGCGGAAGATGACGATAATTTGCTTTCTTATATTGTTACCGACGTAAACAATGATGGTACGTTAAATATACATTATAAGAATAACACTTCAATAAGTAACGATCATGCAAAAGTATATGTAACTGCGCCTTCGCTTGACAAGGTAATCGTTTCAGGGTCGGCAGATGTGGATATCCGCGATGTTCTTAAAAATTCGCAAAAAATTGAAATGAGCGTTTCAGGTTCAGGAAATATAAAAGGTGCACTGGATGCTCCGGCAGTTTCTATTAATATAAATGGCTCGGGCGATGTAACCTTAAAAGGTAGAACCAAAGATTTTGAAGGCAATATTAGCGGGAGCGGAGATATTAATTGCGGCGCTCTTCAAAGCGAAAATGCGACGGTTAGGGTTTCTGGCAGCGGCAATGTGCATGTATTTGCCAGCGTTCACCTCAAAGCTTCAACCTTTGGAAGCGGCGACATATATTATGCCGGGAATCCCCAAAATCCTGAAATTCATACCACAGGAAGTGGGAGTGTGCAGGCGGAGAAATAATAATGGCGATTCATTGACATGTTGTCAGCATAAATAGTGTGGCATTTTTTTTGAAAACTAAAGCAAAAAAATACCACACATGCAAAAAGGAAGTATAAGAGTACAGACCGAGAATATTTTCCCAATTATTAAGAAATTTTTGTACAGCGACCATGAAATTTTTATTCGTGAGCTGGTGAGTAATGCCGTTGATGCAACGCAGAAATTGAGAACCTATTCTTCCCTTGGAGAAGTTAAGGGAGATATCGATAACGTCGACATTAACATTATTATTGACAAGGAAAAAAAGACATTAACAATTTCCGACAAAGGTATCGGGATGACTGCTGAAGAAGTTGATAAATACATTAACCAGGTTGCGTTTAGCAGTGCAGAAGAATTTTTGGAAAAATATAAAGGAAAGAATGAGGCCAATATTATCGGGCATTTTGGGCTGGGTTTTTATTCGTCTTTTATGGTGAGTGATAAAGTTGAGATCATTACAAAAAGCTTTAAAGAAGATGCCAAAGCAGTAAGATGGGAATGTGATGGAAGCCCGGAATATACTTTAGAAGAAACCGAAAAAGAAGGACGGGGAACAGATATTATTTTATACATTAATGAAGAAAGTGCAGAGTTTTTGGAGACTGAGCGGATTCAAAATATGCTTGAAAAATTTTGTAAATTTTTACCCGTTCCGATTAAATTTGAGGATAAACAAATAAATAACACAAATCCGGCATGGACGAAAAAACCTGCTGATCTTACCCCCCAAGACTACCAGGATTTCTATAAAGAATTATATCCCTTCAGCGAAGCGCCATTATTCTGGATTCATTTGAATGTTGACTATCCGTTTAACCTTACTGGCATATTGTATTTTCCCAAAGTAAAACAGCGTTTCGAAATTCAGAAAGATAAAATACAATTATACAGTAACCAGGTGTTTGTAACTGATGAAGTGAAGGATATTGTTCCCGAATTTCTAATGTTGCTGCATGGCGTAATTGATAGCCCTGATATTCCTTTGAACGTAAGCAGGAGTTATTTGCAGGGCGATCCGAATGTGAAGAAGATAAATTCTTACATCACTAAAAAGGTTGCGGATAAACTGGATGAAATTTTTAAAAGTGATCGCAAATCTTTTGAAGAAAAATGGGAGAGCCTTGGATTGTTTGTAAAGTACGGAATGATAACGGATGATAAGTTTTTGGAAAAGGCAAACAAGTTTAATTTGTTTGAAGATGCTGATGGAGGCAAATTCTACACGCTTGAAGAATATCGCACCGCAACTGAAACGCTACAAAAAAATAAAGATGGAAAGCTGGTAATGTTGTACACTACTGATCCCGTACAACAAAACAGTTATATACAAGCTGCGAAGAAAAAAAATTATATCGTTGTAAAGCTGGAAACTATTGTGGATGCAGCTTTCATCAACAATATGGAAATGAGATGGAACGACGTTCAGTTTGTACGTGTTGACGCTGATATAACCGATAACTTGATTGATAAAGGCGATCATATTGATAGTGTATTAAGCAAGGATGATCAGCTGAAACTGAAAGATATGTTTCACTTTGAAATTCCCGAATTGCATGTTTCAGTGGAAGTGAAAGGATTATCAGCAGACACACTACCGGTTATAGCTACACGCCCGGAATTTATGAGAAGAATGAAAGACATGGCCATGACCGGAGGTGGAGGAATGGGAAGTTTTTACGGAAATTTACCGGAGGAAGTTACGCTTACCGTAAACGGCAATCATCCGGTATATCAAAAAATATTGAACGAAGAAAATAAAGATAAACAGGAAAAAGAAGTTAGAAATTTAGCAGACCTTGCTTTGCTTTCACAGGGATTATTAAAAGGCAATGAACTTACTAATTTTATAAACAGAAGTGTTGAAATGATGGAAGGGAAAGAGAAGAGTAAAATAATATTGGAGGTTTAATTTAGATGATACGGTTTTAATAGCCCTGGAATTTTCAGGGCTATTTTATTTAAATGATTTTAGTCGTGAGATTCTTGATATGCTTCTTTTGATAAAATACTCAATTCCAGGTATTGTAATTTTTTAAAATAATATTCTTCCTCGAACCCGGCGCTTAAGAATATTTCTTTATGAACAGGGTTTGCATACATAATATAAATCTTTCTATCTTTTTCCTTGATAGATGAGAGAATATTTTTTACTACTTTCAGCATAATTACTTCGTCAAACGGATTAAAGAAAAAGAAAACAGTTTGATCTTTTTGTATTTTATAATTAACCACATCATCACAAATAATATTGAATTTGGCTGAAGGAAAAAGAGAGTTTGTGTTTTGAATATTTTTCTCTGCCATGAGACATAGAGCTTTCGCAAAATCAATCCCCGTGATAATGCGAAAACCGTAGTGTGAGGCAACAATCATCGCCCTTCCTTTTCCGCAGCCAAAATCGGTGAAGTTTTTATTTTCGTTTATGCTTGCCAGGTAGTTAAATCCTTTTTCGAGGATAAAGTAATTGCAGGCCTGGTAAATCGAACCGTGATCAAGATTATCACCTTTCACAGTTATTTTTTTCAGCCTGTCTAATTCTATGGTATCGAGGTTATATTTTCTTTCACCTCTTATCTCATGATAAATGCTAAAAAAAGCAAGAGGAAAATTCCAATTCATTCCTATAAAAAACCAGTACCGTATATAATAAATAAACTTTTTTATAGAGAGATAATTTAATTGAGATGAGTTTCAGAAAGCCTGAAATCGATAATCTTTAGCTGTAGATTTGTTTCGCCATTCCATTCATTTTCATCAATGGTATAAACAATGTCAACTGGCTTTTGCATTTGTAACAAGTGGAATTTTTCTGCCATATTAAAACCAATTCCGGTTAACACTACATTATCCTGTTTTAATACGAAGCGCACATGAAGTTCTTTCACAATTTTTGACCACGACGTATCCAAAATATTCTTTGTAATAAACACCGGCCGAAGATTTTCTGGTCCGTATGGTTCCATTTGTGTTATGATATTGTAAAAGCTTTTGGTGATATGTTTAAATTCAATTTCAGCATCTATTACAATTTCAGGGATAAGGAGTTCTGGTTCTATGCATGAAGAAACAATTTCCTCAAATTTGTTACTGAACGCAATTACATTTTCAGGCAGCAGGGTTAACCCAGCCGCAGCAAAATGTCCACCATAACCAATCAGATATTCGCGGCATCCATGAATAGCTTCATATAAATTAAAGCCCGGAACACTGCGTGCGCTCCCCCCGATATATTCACCACTTTGTGCCAGAACTACCGTTGGGCGGTAGTATTTTTCTATCAACCTGCTGGCCACAATTCCAACTACACCTTTATGCCAATGAGATTTAAAGACCACAGTAGTTTTTCGGTTTACCATGTTTTCATCAGCTTCAATAATTGCTAATGCCTCCTCAGTGATATTGGTATCAGCTTCTTTACGATCGGTATTGTCACTATGTAACATTTCCGCATATTCTTTGGCCTTAGTATAATCGTCTTCAATGAACATCAAAACTGCCTTTCTTGCATCATCCATTCTCCCAGCCGCATTTACGCGTGGCGCAATTATGAATACAACATTGTTAATTGAAAATTTTTTTTGAACACCACTCAGTTCAATCAATGCTTTTATTCCTGCCAGAGGATTGCTGTTCATCTTCTCTAGACCGTAATAGGCTAAAATCCTGTTTTCTCCGGTAATAGGAACTATGTCAGCTCCTATAGCCGTTACAACCAGGTCAAGATAACAGTTATATTCTTCGTCGGGTAGCCCTAACCGTTTAGAAAGTGCTGTAATAAGTTTATAACCGACTCCGCAACCACAAAGTTCTTTATAAGGATATTCGCAGCCTGGTTGTTTAGGGTTTAATATTGCGATGGCAGGTGGAAGTTCATGGTCTGGCAGATGATGATCGCAAACAATAAAGTCTAGCCCTAACTGTTTCGCATACCCGATAAGTTCAACAGATTTAATTCCGCAATCGAGCGATATTATAAGTCTAAAATTATTTTGTTTCGCGAAATCAATTCCTTGTTGGCTTACACCATATCCTTCTCTATAGCGGTGTGGGATATAAAAATCAATATTATCTTCGGTATAAATCTTTTTTAGAAACCGAAACATACATGCCACAGAGGTCGTTCCATCTACATCATAATCTCCAAAAACAAGAATTTTTTCATTATGATTTATTGCTGTTAGTATTCTTTCCACGGCTTTATCCATGTCCTTCATCAGGAATGGATCGTGAAGCTGCGAAAGTTGTGGCCTGAAATAATTTTTTGCTCTTTCAAAAGTATTGACCTGTCGCTGCACAAGAATTTTGCAAAGTTCATAACTTATTTGGAGCGTTTGCTGTAACGCGTAAACCTTACTTTCATCAGCCGATAATATTTTCCAATTTCTTTCCATTAATAAGTTTAACAAACTATCCAATCAGCAGATTAATACTTTCTGTCTGTTGTATACATAACGAGCTCTTCAAGTCCTTTCCTGATATCACTCTCAGGAAATTCAGACAATATCTTCAAGGCTTCATTGCGGTACTCAACCATTTTTTTTGCTGCATATTTAATACCACCCGCTTCAATAACCTTTGCCAACACGTATTTTATCTTTGCAGGATCCTTATTTTGGTTTTTTATTATATAGATAATCTTTCTCTTTTCAGCGGCATCAACATTATTTAATGTGTAAATTAATGGAAGCGTAAGCTTTTTTTCTTTAAGATCATTTCCGGTAGGTTTCCCGATATCTTCATTACCGTAGTCAAAGAGATCATCTTTTATCTGGAATGCGATTCCGGTTTTTTCACCAAATGATTTCATTTTTTCAGTAATGGCTTCATCCTGGCTGGTACTCCATGCACCGACTGCACAAGCTGACGAAAGTAATGATGCTGTTTTGCTCCTTATTATTTCGAAGTAAATATCTTCTTTGAGATTTAATTTTCTTGATTTTTCTAATTGAAGCAATTCGCCCTCGCTCATTTGTTTTACCGCCTCCGATAGAATGTGCAGGTGTTTAAAATCGTTGGCACTCGTGGAAAGGAGTAGTCCTTTTGAAAGCAAATAGTCTCCTACAAGAACGGCAATCTTATTTTTCCACAGTGCATTTATTGAAAAAAAACCTCTCCTTTCCAAGGATTCATCCACTACATCGTCGTGCACTAATGTAGCTGTGTGTAATAACTCCACAAGGGCTGCGGCCCGATAAGTGGATTCGTTTATAGGACCATGGAGCTTTGCGCTTAAAAATACGAACATCGGGCGTAACTGTTTACCTTTTCGCTTAATGATGTATTTCATAATCCGATCTAGTAAAGGTGTGTTGCTTTTTACCGATTGAGCAAATTTTTGTTCAAAGATGTTAAGTTCTTCCGCAATAAGGTCTTTTGAAAACTTCATGATTTTATTAAAAGGCAATATAGTGCAAAACACTAATTAAAATCTTATTATGATAGCCGATAATTTTAGTGCAACTTTTTGAATAGAATCAAATAGTGTAAGTGCAAAGTAAAAACTTCATGACGATGCAGCTAAAACTCTAATTAGCAGGTCCTTTGTTTACGAAATTGTAACGATATGTAAATGGCTCAAAATCTAAATAATTGCTAAAAAAAATTTGAATTTTGACATTGGTTTAATATTTTTGCAAATAATCAACTAGTTTATTTTAAGAAATCATTAATCAAAAAGTTATGGCAAGCAAAAAGTACAAATTTTTATTAATGGGGATATTATCCCTAATGTCCTTCGGTGTTTTCGCCCAGGATACCGGAGTTTATAATATTTATGACTCAAGCGTAATTACTCCCAAAGGTCAAGCGCAACAAAATGAGTTTATGAATAATACTTATGATTTCCCGGCAAAACCGAGAAACGAAGTTGAGGTTGGTATTTCAGGAGGTATGTTTTCAGTAAGTGGCGACGTTGCTGCTAAATTACCTACACCTGGTGTTTCGATTCATATTCGTAAAGCTCTTGGATATGTGTTTTCTTTAAGATTACAATATTTATACGGAGTTGGTAAAGGATTGAACTGGAAGCCTTCGTATGGTTATAAGAATGATCCTGTGTGGGCTTCTTACAATTCAACTGGTGCCAACCCAGAACCTGTTTATTATAATTATCGCACGCATGTTAATGATCTTTCTTTGCAAGGAATTTTCACTTTAAACAACGTTCGCTTTCACAAGCAAAAGACTGGTTTTGTTCTATATGCTGGTGCAGGCTTTGGCGCAACTATTTATGACACGAAAGTTCAGGTTCCGGCAAGTTTTAGTTCTATTCCTTTTATATCACCTATCACCGGTAACGGATATAGTAGTAGAAAAGATACACGCAAGAAATTAAAAGACTTATTAAAAGGTGTTCCTTATACTCAGGCTGAAAATAACAGAAATAATTCCGCTCATTTAGGAAATAATACCTTGCGGTTCTCAGGTACGGTGTTAGCTGGCGTGGCATTTAAACTCAGTAAACGAATTAACCTTGCTCTTGAGGATAGATTTACTTTCATAAAAGATGATTTATTGGATGGGCAACAGTGGCAGGAACATCCAATATCGGATCCGGTTCAAACTCGCGATTATGATACTTATAACTATGCTTCGATTGGATTGAACTTCAATATCGGCAAAAAATCTGTTGAACCTCTATGGTGGATCAATCCGCTTGATTATGCTTATAGTGAAATCAACAACCCTAAACACATGAAAATACCAAAACCGGTATTTGATGATGCAGACGGCGATGGAGTAGTTGACCAACTTGATAAAGAACCAAATACACCTGCTGGTTGCCCGGTTGATACTCACGGTGTTTCAAAAGATACTGATGGTGACGGTGTTCCTGATTGCAAAGACAAGCAATTAATAACTCCTACTGAATGTCAACCCGTTGATGCTGATGGCGTAGGAAAATGTCCAGACCCAGAATGTTGCAAAATAATAGATAGCCTTAGAAATAGTATGAACGCATGTAAGATCGGAGATCTTCCTAGTGTTTCTTTTAGAGGCAAGGGCGGTAGCCTTAGCAGCGATGCAAAGGCAATGCTATCCACAGTGGCCTCTAGATTAAAAGATAATGCTGCTTGTTCAATAATTGTTACTGGTTACCCTGCAGCATCTAAAGCATCTCAAGCGCTTTGCAATAAAAGAGTTGCTGCTATTAAAGCTTATTTAACAGAAAAAGAAGGAATTAGTGCTGATCGGGTTGATACTGACTGTCAAGTTGGAGGAGGCGATGTAAATACTGTTGATATTAAAGCTAAATAAAAAGTCCACTTTTTGCTCAATGATAAGACCCTTCCCATTTGGGGAGGGTTTTTTATGTTTATCAAAATATTAACTGCTTCTATTTTGCGTGCCTTTTTTTTAAGGTCATTTTTGTTTAAAATCCCTTAATTTCGCACCTCTTTATGATGAAATTAGCCTTAGTTTTATTGTTACCAATCTTTTTGATAGTCGGCTGTTCCAGGCAATTTAATAAGGTGCTCAAAAGCAAAGACTACGATTACAAGCTTAAAATGGCTGATAAATATTATGAGAACAAAAGGTACAAGAATGCGGAAGAGCTGTATGTAGAATTATTTCCCGTCTTTAAAGGTTCTGATAAATTTGAAGAGTTATATTATAAGTATGCTTATTGCTCGTTTTACGAAAAGAACTATCCCGATGCAGAAAATCTATTTAAAGGATTTTTGGAGGTGTTTCCGAATAGCGATAAGGCAGAGGAAATAGCTTATATGCATGCTTATTGTTTTTATTTGCAATCACCGAGAGTGGAACTTGACCAAATAAATACGAATAAAGCTATTGGAATGATGCAATCGTTTATTGGCACGCATCCTAATTCAGCAAGAGTAAAGGACGCCAATGAAATTATTGCTAAATGCAGGGCTAAGCTTGAACTAAAGGAATATAAAAGCGCTCAACTATATTATGATCTTCAACAGTACCGTGCCGCAGGAATTTCTTTTTCCAACTTATTGAATACTTACCCCGAGTCGAGCCAGGGAGAAGAATATATGTTGATGGCTGTAAAATCATACTATCATTTTGCTAGAATGAGTGTTTTAGATAAACAAGAGGAACGTTATCAAAAGGTATCGACAGAATATTTTGATTTTGCAGATAGGTATCCCGAAAGCAAACTCTTAAAAGATGCCGAGAATTATAAAAACATTAGTCTGAATAACATTAAAAAAATACAAAATGAGCAAATTAAGACGCCAGCAGAGCGCTAACACCAGTAATGTTGTTGAAACCAAAAACCTTACAGATGTAAAAGCGAAAACCGGTAACTTGTATGAGTCAATTGCTGTAATAGCAAAAAGAGCAAACCAAATTAATATTTCTATTAAAGAAGAATTGCATAATAAACTTGAAGAATTCGCCAGCCATACTGATAGCCTGGAAGAGATTCATGAAAATAAGGAGCAAATAGAAATTTCGAAAGCCTATGAGAGAATGCCTAATCCGGCATTATTAGCTACAGCCGAGTTTATGGACGATAAAATTTACTATCGTAGGAATGAAGATAATCTCTTTGATTAACTGAGGCACAGGGGTTTATGATAATGTGATTTTAAAGTAATCTTTGCATAAGAAATGATAATTTTAATGGCGGTCTTGGTCCGCCATTTTTATTTTGGTAACTTATGGATTGTAGTCTGATTTTTGAATAAAACAGGGATATTTGCATTAGTTACCATATAAATGCATGTGAATAAATGCAAACTGAAATTTTTAAAGGAAAAAAGATATTGTTGTGTGTGACGGGAAGTATTGCCGCCTACAAAGCAGTTGTATTATTGCGTTTGTTAATTAAGAATGGAGCAGAGGTAAAGGTGATATTAACGAAGGCTGCAATTGATTTCGTTCCACCGCTAACCTTCTCAACTTTATCAAAAAATAAAGTATTATGTGAGCTTTTTGATAGTGAAACCTGGGCTAATCATGTTATGCTTGGCAGATGGGCAGACGTAATGTTGGTAGCGCCGGCTTCCTGTAATACGTTGGCTAAGATGGCCAATGGAACTTGCGACAATCTGTTGTTGGCAACTTATCTTTCGGCAACTTGCCCTGTATTAATTGCTCCGGCTATGGATGAAGATATGTGGCATCATGTATCTACTCAAAAAAATATTGAATTTCTTAAAAAAGCTGGCAATGACCTGTTGCCGGTCAATGAAGGAGAACTTGCCAGCGGTTTAAAAGGGGAAGGCAGAATGGCGGAGCCAGAAGAAATTATCAGTTATCTCGAAGTTTTTTTTTCAAAAAATTTGAGTTTAAAGGGACTTCGGGCATTAGTTACAGCGGGTCCTACACGTGAGGCCATTGATCCCGTAAGATTTATTGGAAATCCATCAACAGGTACAATGGGTGTAGCCCTTGCGGAAGAATTAGCGGCAAGAGGAGCTCAAGTTCATTTAATTCTCGGGCCTTCAGAAGTAAAAATCTCTTCAAATATTAAAGTCACAAGGGTTGTTTCTGCAAATGAAATGTACGAAGCAAGTTTAAAATACCTAAGTAGTAGCGATATCATTATAATGGCTGCGGCAGTTTCTGATTATACCCCTGAAAATCCGGAAAAGGAGAAGATTAAGAAGACCAATGATAAGCTAACCTTGAAATTAATCAAAACGAAAGATATATTGGACCAGGCAGGTAAGCTAAAGACATCACGACAGACGCTCGTAGGATTTGCTTTAGAAACGCATAACGGGAGAGAAAATGCTTTGACAAAACTTGAGAAAAAAAATGCAGACCTGATAGTTCTTAACTCATTAACCGATGAGGGCGCAGGCTTTGGAAACACTACCAACAAGATTATTATTTTTGATCAGAGAGGCAACGAATATAAATTTGATACAAAGACTAAGAAAGAGGTGGCCCGTGATATTATAAACACTATTATCAATTATCGAAATGCATAAGAGTATTCTTTTTCTATTTTTAGTTTGTTCTTCTACTATTATTAAAGCTCAGGAACTTAGAGCGAGAGTGAGTGTTCTAAGCAGTAGGGTTGCAAATAATGTAGACAAAAAAGCATTTCAGACGTTGCAAACAGCTTTGGATAATTTTATCAACACACGTAAATGGACAACTGATAACTTTGCCCCGCAAGAGAAAATTGATTGCAGTTTTTTACTAAATCTTCAATCCACGGGGGATGCAAATGTTTACAAAGCATCTCTCACAATTCAATCTGCCCGGCCTGTTTTTAATTCTTCTTATGTTTGTCCCCTGGTCAATTTTCAGGATAATGATATAGTATTTAAATATGCTGAATTTCAGCAATTGGAATTTAATGACAACAGGGTGTCTGGCACAGATGCCTTGGCTTCAAATCTAACGGCCGTCATAGCTTACTATATAAATATTATTTTGGGCATGGATTACGACTCATTCTCGCAAAGGGGAGGAGATGCATATTTTCAAAAAGCACAAAATATAGTAAATAATGCACCTGAAGGGAAAGACATTTCAGGATGGAAAGCGTTTGATGGTACAAGAAACCGCTACTGGCTTGCGGAAAATTTATTAAATAGTAAATACACTATTATTCACGATGCCATATATGACTACTATAGACTTGGAATGGATAAGCTTTACGACGAAGAAGCAAATGCACGGGTTCAAATGTTGAATGTGCTCAATATTCTTAATAATCTGAATACTGAGAATCCAAATACTATGATTCTTCAATTTTTTTTCCAGGGGAAATCGCAGGAACTCATAAATATTTTTTCAAAGGCTTCTCCTCCGGACAAAGCGAGAGCTTTAGAATTTTTGCAAAAATTAGATGTTCCTAATGCGCCCAAATATAAAGAAGCACTTAAATGATGAAAAACATTTTGCGTGTAATTATTTTTAGTTTGCTCTGGTCGTGTTCGGGGAAAAATAAAATCCCTTCTGAAATTATTCAACCAAACGAAATGCAAAACATATTGTGGGATATAATGCGGGCACAGGCTCTTTCAACTGAGATTGCCAGGAAGGACTCTACTGTAAACGAGGTAACAGAGACAAAAGTGCTGGCGCAAAAAATATTTGAAATTCACAATATTTCATCTACGGCTTTTACCCTTAGTTATAACTGGTATACTAACCATCCGGATGTAATGAGAATTATGTTTGATAGCCTTAATGCACAAAACCAGCGGGAAACCCAGCTGGAAATTAAAGAAAAGCACCATCCCTTGAAATTAGACACGTCAAAAAAATTGAACCCATTTAGAAAATTTACTCCAACAAAAGATTTGAGACAATAAAAACTGAGAACCAATAAATGAACAAAGTATTTAGAAATGCCGATGAAGCAATAAGCGATATTGAAGATGGAAGCATCGTAATGCTTGGCGGCTTTGGTTTATGCGGAATACCCGAAAATTGTATAAATGCCTTGTCTAAAAAGAAGGTTAGGAACCTTACTTGCATTTCTAATAATGCGGGAATAGACGATTTTGGAATAGGGCTACTATTGCAGCAAAGACAAGTGACAAAAATGATTGCGTCTTACGTTGGAGAAAACGCAGAGTTTGAGAGACTATTATTGAGTGGCGAACTTGAAGTTGAATTAATTCCCCAGGGCACATTAGCCACCAGATGTATGGCCACCGGATATGGCATACCTGCATTCTTTACACCAGCTGGCGTAGGAACAGAAGTCGCTATAGGCAAAGAAATGCGTGAATTCAAGGGCAAAGAATATCTCATGGAATTTGCATTTGAGTCTGATTTCGCATTAATAAAAGCATGGAAAGGTGATGCCGCAGGGAATCTTATTTATAATGAAACTGCCAGAAATTTTAATCCACTAATGGCAATGGCTGGCAAAATTACCATTGCGGAAGTAGAAGAGTTATTGGAACCGGGTGAACTTAATCCAAATGAAATTCACACTCCGGGAATTTATGTTCATAGAATTTTCCAGGGTAATAATTATGAAAAAAGGATTGAACACAGAACCGTACGAAAAAGTATCTGACTATACAAGATTTTGAAATTTGTTTTTGATATTTTTCGAAGCGCTCAACCATAGCATTAAGTATGTTAGATAAAAATCAAATAGCACGTAGGATAGCAAGCGAATTGCGGGACGGGTATTATGTAAACCTGGGGATTGGAATTCCTACTCTTGTTGCTAATTATATCCCCGAAGGAATTGATGTCGTTTTGCAGTCTGAAAATGGCTTATTAGGAATGGGACCTTTCCCCATGGAGGGTGATGAAGATCCTGATTTGATCAACGCAGGAAAACAAACCATAACGACAGTGCCTGGCTCGGCTTTTTTTGATAGCGCAATGAGCTTCGGTATGATTCGTGCCGGAAAAGTCGATCTTACTGTGCTTGGTGCCATGGAAGTGAGTGAAAATGGTGACATTGCTAACTGGAAAATTCCGGGAAAAATGGTTAAGGGGATGGGCGGCGCTATGGATCTTGTAGCCAGTGCAAAAAATATTATTGTTGCAATGATGCATACTAACCCTAAGGGGCAGTCGAAATTACTATCGCGTTGCACACTTCCGTTGACAGGTGTTGGTTGTGTTAAAAAAATCGTAACAGAACTTGGGGTTCTAAATATTACTCATGATGGGTTTCAATTAATCGAAAGGGCGCCGGGAGTAACGGTGGAAGAGATTAAGAGTAAAACAGCGGGCAAGCTTTATTTTGAAAGTGAAGTACCGGAAATGAAATTGTGAAATCTCGAGTATGATTTTGAGTTTTGCCCGGAAATCTAAAAAATAAAATCGCCTACTCTATGAGTGAATTTTTCATGGCGAAGAAGACAAGTCCAACTGAGTTTTTTACACCAAATCTTTCCATCAACCTATCCTTAATAGCCTCAACTGTTCTTGCGCTTATATCCATTTTTTGAGCAATTTCCTGGGCAGTATATTCAAGGCAAACCAGAGAGAGAACTTCTTTTTCCCGATCACTTATAACCACCTCGCTATTAAGATTTGGATTAAATTTTTGCTTCGAATAATTCTTTTTGATGAGAACCCGGTTAACAAAGTTGTTTAGGTAAAAACCGGTTCTCATTACATCCATGATTCCTTGTTTTATTTCCTCGGGATCCGTGCTCTTTAATAAATATCCGTTTGCACCACTATCCATTAAATGGCCCACAAATCGCTCGTCTTCGTACATCGTTAAGATCAATATTCTAATTGCCGGAAAATGTTTATTGAGATATTTTGTTGTTTCAATGCCATCCTTTACAGGCATTTTAAGGTCCATCAGAATTATGTCCGGCTTTGCGTCTTCCACCCCCTGGATAAGTTCTTCCCCATTTTCAGCTTCCAGTACAAATTGTATATTATGATAGGGTTTTAAAGAAAGTATAACCCCCTTTCTAAAAATTTTATGATCGTCAGCTATAGCGACTTTAATTATATCCATGGTCAAACAAAGGGGTTAATAAAAAGTAAAGATCAGTTACAAAATATATTATTTATGATTGACTTATTTACCTGGTTCTCTTGGTACTTCAATGGTTACCTTATAGTAAGTTTGTGTGCTGTCAATTTCAAATGAAATGCTACCATTTAATACTTTAATCCGGCTTTCTATATTTTTTAAGCCCAAACCACCAGAAGCATAATTTAGCTTTTCAAATTCTTCCTGAAGAATACCTTTCCCGTCATGGTGTATGCGAAAGTAAGAAAAATTCCCTTGTACATTTTGGGTGAGGTGAATAAAACCCGCACAGCTATGTTTTATAATATTAGTTACCAATTCCTGAAGTACACGGAAGACAAGCAATTCCTGGTCTTCCCTTAATCTTTCCCTGTTATCATGAAAGCGGGCGCTGGCGTTAATTACACCCGAACCATTTATTTTTTCAAACAAATCTTTCATTGCCGATTCCAGCCCGAAGTTCTTAAGGGTTGGTGGCATAAGGCTGTGAGATATATTACGGATTAATTGTATACTATCGTCAATAATTTGCTTGGCGCTGAATATCGACTGCAACTGCACTGCGGTTTCCTGGTGGATCAGATTCTCATTAAGGTAAAGCCTGGCGGTTGCTAAGAGTGGCCCCGCGTCATCATGAAGATCAGCGGCAATCCGCTGCCTTTCTTCTTCCTGGAAGTTGATAGAAGCCTTCAGCAACATCTGCTGTTTCTCTTCCTCCATTTTTTGCAATTGCTTATTAAATTTAATTACCCTGCGTTGGTGAAAAACAACCACAGATACAAGAGTAATTGCCATTACAAACATGCCGAGAGTACCAAATATTAGTATGTTAGTTACGCTAAAGGAGTTATCAGGAGTTTGTAGAAAAAACATGCCGAAGTTTAAGCTTGATTTTTTAGTTTAAAAGTATGTAAGTCGTCGTCCCAGCCTTTAACCTTTGGCTTTTGGATATTTGCGGGTGTCGGTTTCATTAGCATAGCAATTGAAAGTAAAATATTCTTTAAGATATTGAATACTGAATTTATTACAACATATTGATGTTGGAAGCTTTTACTCCTAGCCATATTTTCAGTCATAATATAAAGAAAAAAAGTACCTGATAAATAAATCAAAAACGTAATTATTATCCAAAAATTGGATGACGAGTAGACGAATAGACTATTACTACCTTTTATTTGCACGACTAAATAGTATATGCACAGTAGTATAATTAAAATGGATTCTAAACCAGCCGTAAATGAATCAAAATTATTCATTTGATTGATAAGGAAAAAATCGATAAACGCAAAAATTACAAATATTCCAAGTATTATCGGAAGGATTATTCTTATTATCCTATTTTGCAATGCGTAATAATAATAACCGCAAAAAAATGCAAATTCTATAACGGTAAATAGTGCAAAAAGAATCGTATCGATATCTATGTGATTCTGATATGTATAATAGATAACTATTTCATTTAGATTGCAATATAAAACATAAAAAAAAATTACCCATAGTGTCCTTTCTTTATTATTTCTCTTAAATAATAAAAAGAACACTATGGGTAATAAGTTCGAAAAAGTACCTAAGTATGAAATTAATTTATAAATAGCAGGTCAGTTTAAGACCAAATATAACTATCTATTTTAATTTTTTGAAAACTTTATGCGCTAAGTACTTCGATCACGCCGTTTACATCGTCCCAGTAGATTGTTCTGTCGGCAACAATAGCATCCTGCTTAACGATGTCGCCGGAATTGGTAACTACTGAAAATTCAAGGATGTCTTTTCCTGTGGCATCAACGCCTGTGTAAACTAAATGCTCTTCATTCATGTTTGTGAGGCATTTGCGGAAGTTGATACCAACGCAACCTGGCTGAGCTAAAATTTGCTCAAGAATGTTGCGACCGATGTAATAACCTTTTGTTGCTTCCGGATTAGCGGATCTGAAAGCGTTAACTAATTCACGGCCTTCTTTAAGCCCGATGTTTTCGCCTACTTCGGCGAGTGTTTTGGTTTCTACGAGTGTGTTTTGTGTCATAATTGAAAGTTTTTAGTTGTTTTTTTGTGGTTTATTTTGATAAATCAATTGCTAACTTCCTCAAAAAAAAATTATGATCCAACCTGTGTTATTACGTAATAGTTCGATTGCTTTTTGCTAAAACCCGCGTTGGGAAAGAGTTTTAACGAAAAAATAATACGTAAATGTATCACTAAAAAGGGGTAAATATACGTAAAAAAATAGTAAAATTACTATGCAGATTTTTGGAATCTTCACGATAGTATAAATACTTTAAAATGGATTGTAAAAAAAAGGGGTGAGATTTGAAATGTCGGTAGGTTATAAATCAGAAGCAAAAGTAAACGACGTTAACCCTTGCCGATGAGCAAATATAATGTTTTAATAAATTTTTCATTTAAACATTTTAATACTCGCCGTTTAGTGCTTCGAAATTTAGAGTTCCACAATTTTTAAATTTTCTAAACCTTAGTTTAAAATTTTTTTTTTAATTAAAATAGTATAGAGCATAATCCCTTATTTTTTGGGATGTAGTTAATACACCAATTTAAGTTAAAATGCAAAGTTCATTGAGTAAATAATGAAAATTGAAGTAGTAAAATTCCCAGCGTATTAGTACCGGTAGAAATTCATCAATTGGAAAAAATAATGGGTGATTTCTGAAATAGATTGGTATATTGTTCGTTATAGTTTTATATTTTTACTACTGATACTACCATTAAAACCGTAAGCTTATAAATCCATGTCTATAACTACAGTAATTAAGATTGCTATTGCCGACGACCACAAGATTTTCAGGGATGGTATAAAGATGGCACTATCGGCTAAAGAAAATCTTAAAATGATATGGGAAGCGGAGGATGGAAAAGATCTGATGCACAAGATTGAAATCAAAAAACCAGATGTATTATTAATGGATATTAGGATGCCTGAAATAGATGGCATTAACGCCATTTCTATGCTCCGTAAAGAACATGAAGATGTAAAAATAATTGTTCTTACGATGTACGACGATCAACAAATGATTAGCAGAATGATGGAGATGGGGGCAAACGCTTACCTCACCAAAACTACAGATCCGGATGAAATTTACGAGGCAATACTTACCTGCATGAATGATGAGTTTTACTTTAATCAGTTAGTGAATAACGCTGTCATGGGTAAGTTAATGCAAAAGAAAAATGTGCGCCATCATTATGGAACCAGCGTGCCTATTGCCTTTAGTGAAAAAGAACTGAAAATATTGCAACTTCTTGCAGAAGATAAAACAACCGAAGAAATTTCTAAAATTATCTTTTTAAGTCCAAGAACTATCGAAACTATTCGCCAGAATATGAAGAATAAAGTAGGTGCTAAAACTATAGGGGGCTTAATAACCTATGGTATGCGCAATAAGATTATTGAATAGATGGATGTCTTTTACTTCCGTAGCAGAATATCTTTTCATTATTATTTTCTTATATAATTCGCGTAGTAGTGACTCATGAGTTTATGCAATTCATTTTTCACCAATTCAAAATCTTCTAACTTATTTACCGTAACAGGTGGTAAAAAATGCAACTCCATTTTAGATGGCCAGAAATAAAATATTTTTCCGGGAGGTAAAACTTTTTTCGTATTGAATATAAGAGCTGGCAAAATACTGGTTCCTGTTTCAACGGCTAGCTTAAACGCTCCATCGTGAAATTCTTTTAACGGCAACTCGGTTTTATTCCTCGTTCCCTCAGGATAAATACACATATGCAATCCCTGGGCCAGAACGTCTTTCATTTTTTTGAAACTACTTTTTCTGCTGTTTTTATCATTCCTGTCTACCAGAATAGATCCTCTTTTATAAATCAACCCGAATACCGGAATTTTTGCCATTTCCGCTTTGGCAATTGTTTTGTTGCCGCCCGGTATAAATGGGGTACTAAGTGGTACATCCATTAAAGAATTATGATTGCAAACAACAATATAGTTTTCTCCTCGCTTAAAATTTTCTTTTCCTTTCACTATCAAACGGCAGCCTGTTGAGAAAAAAAATATGCGCATCCATATTTTTGAAATTGAACGGAAAATATTCGTTCGCTCAGGTTCTTTAATAACTCCAATAACCCATATCAGAAGTGCTGCGGGCAACATGGTAATAATAAAAACTATAAGGGCCCAGGCTGCAAAAAATCTGGCAAAAAAAATCTTCAATGTCTTTTAGTTTAAACTATATTAAAGCTTCCAATCAATAGGTTTTTTATGTTGTAATGCAAGTAAGTCATTTGTTTTTGAAAAGTGTCTGCAGCCGAAAAAACCTTTATCTGCGCTAAATGGCGAAGGATGGGCCGCCTTAAGAACATAATGTCTAGTCTCGTCAATAAGAGATTGTTTCTCCTGGGCAAATTTCCCCCATAATAAAAAAACGATTCCCTTTTTATTATCAGAAATTTTAGAGATTACTGAGTCAGTAAATTGAAGCCATCCTATTTTACTGTGGCTCCCGGGCTCATTTTGTCGAACAGTTAGTGAGGCGTTTAAAAGCAATACTCCTTGCAGGGCCCACTTCTCGAGATTTCCATTTTTTGGTGTAGCAATGCCTAAATCACTCTCAAGTTCTTTAAAGATATTAACTAACGATGGAGGTTTTGGAACACCATCAGGAACCGAAAAACTCAATCCATGCGCCTGCCCCTTGTTGTGATAAGGATCCTGTCCCAGTAAAACAACTTCTATGTTTGAAAATGGAGTTTTATTAAACGCGTTGAAGATTAATGGGCCTGGTGGATAAATAATTTTGCCAGCCGATTTTTCCGCTTTTAAAAAAGTTACGATTTGTTGGAAATAGATTTTATCAAATTCGTCCTTCAGGATATTCTTCCAACTTTCTTCAATCTGAACGTTAATCATCTTAATTTTTATGATAATAATGAAGGAAAAATACCATCAAAAATACACTAACGTGATTACAGTACTCGACTCAAGATTAAACAAGCAATTTCTGCGATGTCCGACAATTTTAACTGTATAGAATTTGGTAGTGACCCCGACACGATTCGAACGTGTGACCCACAGCTTAGAAGGCTGTTGCTCTATCCACTGAGCTACGGGGCCATAATTGCAATCATTATGGTGTTTAGTTGACCTTAAAAAGATATAGCTCTATAAGGCTCTGGATTCTTGAATTTACCCCACAATGTTTGTTTAAAAATGTTGCAAATATAACTTAATTACAAAAATGAATTGCAAATATAAGACGGTCTTATTTGAGAGGCATTTTTATAATTGAATACTAATGTTAGTATCTTTGCAGCACTAAACGTTATGATTTTAATTTAAGTTTAATTACCTATTTATTAACTACAATCATTGATATATGAAACGAAAACTACTGATTGCTTTTTTGGTCTTCGGTATAGCCAATTCAGCATTAGCCCAAAAATTTTTATCTCCCGTTAAACAATCGCTCATCGGATTTCATTATGCACTGGTCGATTATAATTCACCTACACAAATAGATACCACTTCGTTAAAACAGGTTTTTAAGAAAGGTGATATATTCAATCCAACAAAACTAAGTTCTGCCGTCACGATTTCCTATTGGCATGGATTAAATAAGTTCGTCGATTTTTCGGGAAAATTTAATGGCATATTTTACGATTACGCGTTAAATAATTCCGGACAATCTTATTCGAACGAATTTGGCGCTGAACTTGAGGGTGCATTGAACTTCCATCCAATAAGCGATGACCACCTTTTCACTCCTTTTTTAACCGCGGGCATTGGCGGTGGATATTATACCAACAAATATGGAGGTTATGTGCCGTTGGGTTTAGGCTTCCAGTTTAATATTAAGAGCCAGGTTTATTTCCTTCTGCAAACCCAATACAGGGTTTCATTGAGTAAAGAAGTTTTTCCAAATAATTTATATCATTCACTTGGTGTTGCGGTAAACATAAGCAAAGAAAAACCTGCAGCGCCGGTTGTGGTGCCTATGGTGGAAGTTAAAGATCGCGATGGCGATGGAGTGGTAGATAGTTTAGACGCGTGCCCTGATCAGGCTGGTTCTGCTGCATTACAAGGGTGTCCTGATCGTGATGGCGACGGTATTGCAGACAAAGATGATAAATGCCCTGACGTTGCCGGGTTAGCAAAATATAACGGTTGCCCCATACCCGATACCGACAAAGACGGTATAAATGATGAAGAAGATAAATGTCCAACAGTACCTGGGGTTGCCCGTTACCAGGGTTGCCCGATTCCTGATACCGACGGAGACGGCGTAAACGATGAAGAAGATAAATGTCCGAAAGAGGCGGGACCCGCATCTAACTTCGGTTGTCCTGTGATCGACGTTGTAGTTGTTGAAAAGGTAAACAAGGCAGCTAAAAATATCTTCTTTGCAACGGGCAGTTCAAAGTTGCTCGCAAAGTCATATAAGTCATTAAAGGAAGTTGCCCAATTATTGAAAGACAGTTCAAGCTATAAAATAGATATCGATGGGTATACCGATATAACAGGCACACCAGAAAAAAACCAGGTTTTATCTGAGAACAGGGCCAACTCGGTTAAGCAGTTTCTCATAAGCAATGGAGTTGATGAAAGCCGCATTACAGCTACTGGTCATGGAATTAATGATCCAATAGCAGATAACAAAACTGCTGCCGGTCGTGCTAAAAACAGAAGGGTTGAAATGAAGCTGAGAAATTATTAAAGGAATTTATTCATAAACGTTTAATTAAGAACCCTGTAAAATTTTACAGGGTTCTTAATTTTTCCGCCCAACCGAAATTTGTTTTAAAGTTGAAATAAGAGTTCAAATTATTTTTTAGAAATATCCTCCACTATGAATTTTAAGAAACCTTTTCTTCAAGTTCCATTAGCTTTTCAAATACCTTTTCATATTCTGCATTAGCCTTTTTTAGCTGGTTTGAATTTTCCTTGTATTTATTCTCTGCTGTTAAGAATTTTTGTTTTTCAAGATAAATTTCTGGTAAGGCAAGATCTGCTTCAAGTGCTATTTTTTCTTTGCTGAGCTTTGCAATTTTTTCTTCAACTTGTTGAAAAAGTTTTTGTGTGTTCTGCAGCTCTTTTTGCAAGTCTTTATTTGGTGAGGCATTACTATTTACTTTTTTCTCATTAACTACCTGAGGTTTCTTTTCAACGGCAATTTCTTTCTTTTTTGAAGACTCAACTTCAGCAGATTTTCTTTCCTGCTTCCATCTTTCCCATTCATCGTAAGTGCCAACAAATTCTTTTATTTTATAACCTTCAATTTCCCAAATTTTATTAGCTGTTTGATTTACAAAATACCTGTCGTGACTTACCAATAAGTAACTGCCTTCATACTTGTTTAACGCCTCAATAAGTAAGTCTACTGAATGTATGTCGAGGTGATTGGTAGGTTCATCCAATAGCAAAAAATTTGCCTTGCTAACAATTGTTTTTGCTAACGCAACTCTTGCTTTTTCGCCACCGCTCAACACCTTTATTTTTTTATCAACATCATCTCCGCTAAATAAGAAGCAACCCAATAAAGTTCGCAGTTCAAGTTCTGTTTTGCCACTTCCCGAATAATTCATTTCTTCCAAAACGGTGTGGTTAAGATCTAATGCTTCAAGTTGATGTTGCGCATAGAATGCATCTTTTACATTGTGGCCTTCAATTCTTTCACCCTCAAATGTTTCGGTGCCCGCCACAATTCTAAGCAACGTCGACTTACCTTTACCGTTAGCTCCAATCAATCCTATTTTATCGCCACGATTTATTTCAGCTTTTGCATGCTCCACTATTTTTACGTTTCCAAAGCTTTTTGAAACATCTTTTAATGTTGACAATACTCTGCCCGGCGTTATACCAACTGTAAAATTGATGCGCATGTTTGGTCGTTCAAGATCAGTATTTTCTATGCGTTCAATCTTATCAAGACGCTTCATGATACTCTGCGCCTGCGCAGCTTTGGAGGCTTTTGCCTTAAAACGTTCTACAAATCTTTCCTGTTGGCGAATATAATCCTGTTGATTTTCGTATGCTCTTTTTTGTAGCTCAATACGTTGTTCTTTCTCTTGCTGATAATAGGTATAATTGCCTGTATAAAAATGGAGTTCCTGCTGATACAACTCAACAATTTTAGTTACCATTCTATCAAGAAAATATCGGTCATGCGAAACAATTACCACAGAACCCTGGTAATGTTGTAAATATTTTTCGAGCCATTCAATTGAAGGAAGATCAAGATGGTTGGTAGGTTCATCAAGCAGTAACACATCAGGATGCATCAATATCATTTTTGCCAATAACACCCTCATGCGCCATCCTCCACTGAATTCTTTGTACGGCCTTTGTAAATCTGCGTTGGGAAACCCTAATCCTTGTAAAATTTCTTCCGTTTTATGATGGATATCGTAACCGCCTAAAATTTCAAGCTCATGTAGTTTATCAGCGTATAAATGTGCCAATGCTTCATCAGAACTCTTTTCTAATTCAATACCTATTTGTTCAATCTCCTTTTCTAAGGCTATTACTTTTTCAAAGGCGCCCAATGCTACTTGCAAAATTGAATCTTCCGTATCAAAACTTAACAGGTCCTGGTGCAAAAAGCCGATAGTTGTTTCTTTGCCTTTTTCCACCGTGCCTTTTGACGGCAAGTATTGGCCTGTAAACACTTTCAGCAATGTTGATTTTCCCGTTCCATTATAGCCAATCAAACCAATTCTCTCATTAGGTTGAATGTGCCAGGTAGCATCTTCAACAATAACTCTTGCACCAAATTCAAACGTGACATTTTGTAACCCTAATAACATAAAAACTTTTTATAAGGGTGCAAATTTAAGTTCTATTTGGCGTAATAGATCAGTGCATCATATTAGCTCATGTTAATATGTTAATTTTGAAAAAAATTATATTGAATGAAAAGATTGTTGGCAATTATTTTTTTGGCGGTTATCATGTTTGGTGCATATTGGTTCTTTTTTAAGAAAGATTCCCATCCCTCTGAGGCAAAACAGCAAGCGATAAAAATTAAAAAGCATTCCGAAGAATTTAATCGAAGTATCGCAAATGCATTAAACGAATATTTTAATATGAGGAATTTTTTTGCAGACGGCGACACTGCAAAAATAAAGGCGCAAGTTCCAAAATTTAATGCATCGGTAGATAGCATAAAACTTGACGACCTTAAGAAAGATGACTCGCTCATTTTAGCATCAGTTCAACAACAGGTAAGTGATATAAAGGCTAACGCCGACGATATTTTATTACAAAAAGATATTATTGAAATGCGGGAAGATTTCAGAATGGTTTCTGAGAATTTATATCCCTTCCTAAGAACAATAGCGTATGAAGGGCCGAAGCTTTACTGGCAAAATTGCCCTACGGCTTTCGGACAAGATAAGGGAGGAAGCTGGTTGAGTAATTCTTCAGAAATAATAAATCCCTATCTCGGCAAAAATCATCCTGAATGTGGTGAACTGAAAGATTCCCTTCAATAACCATACTTCTTAATCTACCTTATGAAAGTGAAAAAGATATTTGCTATTGTTCTTCTATTGCTACCATTTTTTTCTTTCGCTCAAAATAGATTTACCCTTAGCGGATACGTAAAAGATACGCTCTCCGGCGAAACCTTAAATGGCGCTACAATAGTGGTTTTGGGAGAATCAAAAGGAATTACTTCAAATCAATTTGGATTTTATTCAATAACACTTACGGCAGGTACTTATAATTTTATTTGCTCCTACGTTGGTTATGTTCCTCAAATGAAGACAATCAATTTAACTGCGAATGTCGAATACAATTTTGAAGTAGCGCCAAAAATTACCACCGAACAGGCTGTAATTATTTCTTCGAAAAAAAGAGACGCCAATGTAAAGACGGCGCAAATGGGAAAGATTGATCTTTCGATTAACCAGGTAAAATCAATCCCGGCATTTTTGGGTGAAATTGATATTTTAAAAACTATCCAGCTTTTGCCTGGTGTTCAAAGTGCCGGAGAAGGAAGTTCAGGTTTGTACGTGAGGGGTGGTGGCCCCGATCAAAATTTGATTTTACTGGATGACGCAGTTGTTTACAATACTGGCCACCTGTTTGGATTCTTTTCAATTTTTAATGGTGATGCTATTAAGAGTACTTCTTTAATTAAAGGTGGAATGCCTGCTCAATATGGCGGGCGACTATCAAGCGTACTCGATATTTCGATGAAGGAAGGTAACGATAAGAATTTTGTGGTACAAGGTGGCATTGGATTAATAGCTTCCAGGCTTTCAATAGAGGGCCCGATCAAAAAGAACAAGGCTTCTTTTATTGTATCTGCCAGGAGAACTTATATCGACGCCCTGGCAAAACCATTCATAAAAAAATCAAGTTCATTTTATGGGTCAGGATATTATTTTTACGATTTAAATGCCAAGATCAACTATAAATTTTCTGAAAAAGACAGAATTTATTTAAGCGGATATTTTGGAAAAGATAAGTTTGATTTTGTCAACGGGCAACAATCTTTGAAAGTGCATATTCCGTGGGGAAATTCTACCGGAACACTCCGGTATAATCATGTTTTTAATAATCGTTTATTTTCGAATACAACTGTTGTTTATAATGACTACAAATTCAATTTTGGCGCCAATCAAAATAATTTTCAACTCAATCTTCTTTCAGGAATCAGGGACTGGAATGTGAAAGAAGATTTTGATTTATATCCTTTCACAAATCACAAATTAAAATTTGGGGCGCTCTATACCTATCATACATTCACGCCTTCGGTAGTGAGCGGAAGCCAGGACACGGTACTGTTTAAGCCAAACAATGCACAGCAAAAGTATGCGCATGAAGCCGCTGTTTATATACAGGACGATTGGGACGTTAGCGATAAAATAAAAATAAATGCCGGTATTCGTGAAAGTGGTTTTCAGCAAATCGGTCCTTATAAAAATTATACAACAGATGCTAACGGAAATCGCACAGATAGTACTATTTATGCAAAAGCAAAACCTGTAATAACGTACTATGGATTTGAGCCGCGATTTACAATTCGTTACGCCGTTAACGATGAAACATCTGTTAAAGGGTCAGTAACGAGAAACCTGCAATACATCCACCTGGTAAGTAATGCAGGAACCACTTTGCCCACTGATCTATGGGTGCCAAGTACGTTGAAAGTAAAGCCACAGGAAAGTTGGTTATACGCTTTGGGCTTGTTTAAAAATTTTAATGACAACACTTATGAAACATCAGTAGAAGTTTACTACAAACAATTAAAAAACCAAATTGAATATGAAGAAGGTTATACACCTGCGACATTAGAAGACACTGAAAACTTTTTTACGTTTGGTAAAGGATGGAGTTATGGAACTGAATTATTTATTAATAAAACCAAAGGAAGATTAACCGGTTGGATTGGTTACACATTAAGCTGGACCTATCGCAAATTTGCTGGTTTGAACTCGGGAGAAAAATATTTTGCTAAGTACGACAGGCGCCACGATCTTTCAATAGTTGGCGTTTATGATGTTTCAAAAAAGTGGAAGCTTTCCGGAACATTTGTTTTTGGATCGGGAAATGCAGCAACCTTACCACAACGTTTTTATATTTTTGATGGCGTACTAACGCAGGAGTATAGCCGAATAAATGAATACCGGCTACCATCATACAGCCGCCTTGATCTTGGCGCCATTTATACGCCCAACAAGCATCCTGGCAAAAGGCTCAAAAGCCAATGGGTGTTTAGTGTTTACAATGCTTATAACCGTAAGAACCCATATTTTATTTATTTTGATCAAACGGGAAATCCTTATGATGGAAGTTTGAATGTGCAGGCAAAACAGGTTTCCATTTTCCCGGTTATTCCTTCGGTAACGTGGAATTTTAAATTTTGATCTGTCTATCTGTCTGTCTCTCTCTCTCAAATTGGAACGAGCTTAACGTTACTTCCCATGTTCGAATACCACGCTGCCGCTTTTTTCAGTATCTGAGGAAATGTGCACTTCATATCGTTTATTGCCATCCGTAACGATCATCAGTGCGGTATTAGGAGGAATGGTGCCTAAATTGTCGGCGTACATCGTTATAATGTTTTCTTTCACATTTTCGTCTAAGGCTAGCGTTAGTGATATGGGTTTTGTGGAGAGCATTTTATGTGAAAGGATAATTTTGTTATTGTAAAAAACGGTTATCGAATCCCCATCAATTTCGCCATTATCATAAAAATCAACTTTAAAAGTTGGCTGGTAAATAGGGATGGTTTTTATAATATCCTTCCTACGTGGTTCAAAACCTGTAATTCGTTGTTTAATAGTATCTATCTTTTTTATTTCAGGAACTAGCGAAGGAATCTCTCTCTGTATATTGTTCTCTTTTACTGTGGGATTTTTTATTTCAACGTGTGGTTTTGCAGGAGTTTTATGAGCAGTTTTGGGAACATATTTTTTTGGTTTGGAAGCGACTACTTTTTTCGGTGCAGGAACATCTGCAGTCTTTTCAACAGGCTTTGTTCCCAATGCCATTTTCTTTATTATTCTTCTGGAAAGAAATGTCGTTCCGTAGCCGCAATTCCCATCCTGGTTAGGCGCAGGAATCCATGACCCCCTGAGCGTTTCTATGTCACCACTATCCTGAACATAATGCAGCTTGTGTGTTTGGAAACAATTTTGGAATCCCGGAGGTGTGTTAAATTTAACCCTTTCAACTTCCGTTACCACAAGGTCTTTTGCAGAGCGGTCCAGCGTTCCTGTTAATTTACAAATGGTATAATATCTTTTTGTGCCTTCATTAAAATAGGTATAGGAATACCCGGAAACATCTGAGCCTTTCGTTTGCAATTCCAAAACATAATCGATGCCACTGCCTCCTAATCCGGAAAAACCATAACTTGATTCGTTGAAACTCCCTTTCCACTGGCCATTAAAATCCTGGCCAAAAAGTGTTGAAGAAATGAGCAATAAAATAAAAAAGTAAAATATCTTCATACAGTTTCGTAACAAATTATTAAAATAAATCAAAGTTTGAAGCGGGTCTTTAATTTCTTTGCCGAAGGATATTGTTTTTACTAAATACAAAATTATAAGTAATTAAAAGTATATCATTCAAAGGAATAGCATCTTTGTCTAATACTTCGTTAAATTTGCATTCCCAAAAAATAAAAAGAAACGATTAAAAGGAGTAAGACTGAATTATGAATATAACTTTTCCGGATGGCGCTGTAAGGCAATACGAGCAAGGATCTACAGCCTTGGACATTGCAAAAAAAATTAGTGAAGGGCTCGCGAGAAAAATTCTTGCAGCCGAGGTAAATGGCGAAGTTTGGGATCTTTCGAGGCCAATAAAAAATGATTCAACCGTTAAATTTCTTACCTGGGATGATGAAAAAGCGAAGTCAACTTTCTGGCATTCATCTGCACATTTAATGGCAGAAGCAGTTGAGGGCGCTTTTCCCGGGGTAAAGTTCTGGGTAGGTCCACCGATCGAAAAGGGATTTTACTACGATATCGATCTCGGTGATAATGTAATTGGTGAAAGTGATCTTGAAAAGCTTGAAAAGAAAATGAGTGAGCTTGCCAAACAAAATAACTCCTTCATAAGAAAAGAAATTTCTAAAAGAGATGCTGTAAAATATTTTGCTGAAAAGGGTGATGAATACAAACTTGATCTTTTACAGGGACTCGAAGATGGCAATATTACTTTTTACACGCAAGGAAATTTTACCGATCTCTGTCGTGGTCCTCATATCCCATCAACAGGTTTAATAAAAGGAATAAAACTCACCAGTATAGCCGGTGCTTACTGGAAAGGTGATGAGAAAAATAAGATGCTTACCCGAATTTATGGGGTCACTTTTCCAAATCAAAAAGAATTGGATGAGTACCTTGTTTTTTTAGAAGAAGCAAAGAAAAGGGATCATCGCAAACTGGGTAAAGAATTGGAGCTATTTACTTTTTCTGAAAAAGTAGGAGCAGGGTTACCACTATGGTTACCGAAGGGCGCCATGCTTCGCGAAAGGCTCCAGAATTTTTTGCAGAAAGCGCAAATAGAATCGGGGTATCTTCCGGTAATTACGCCGCATATTGGTTCTAAAAACTTATATGTAACAAGTGGTCACTATGAGAAGTACGGAAAAGATAGTTTTCAACCAATAAAAACACCGGTAGAAGGAGAAGAATTTTTCTTGAAGCCCATGAACTGTCCGCATCATTGCGAAATTTATAAATCATCCCCAAGAAGTTACAAGGATTTACCTTTGCGACTTGCTGAATTTGGAACCGTGTATCGCTACGAACAATCCGGAGAATTGCATGGCCTTACAAGAGTAAGAGGGTTTACACAGGACGATGCGCATTTGTTTTGTATGCCCAACCAGGTTAAAGATGAATTTAAGAAAGTTATTGACCTCGTGTTATATGTTTTCGATTCATTGGGATTTACTGATTACACTGCCCAAATTTCGTTACGCGACCAGCACGACAAATCGAAATACATTGGAAGCGATGCCAATTGGGAACTCGCAGAAAAATCAATTATTGAAGCCGCGGAAGAAAAAAATTTAAAAACCAACATAGAATTTGGCGAAGCGGCATTTTATGGCCCGAAACTTGACTTTATGGTTCGGGACGCAATTGGCAGAAAATGGCAATTGGGCACTATACAAGTTGACTATAATTTGCCCGAACGGTTCGATTTAACGTATATTGGAGAAGACAATGCGAAGCATCGGCCGGTGATGATTCACAGGGCGCCGTTTGGTAGTATGGAGCGCTTTATAGCTGTATTGACTGAACATTGTGCCGGTAAATTTCCGATGTGGCTGGTGCCGGTTCAGATTAAAATTTTGCCCATTAGCGATAAATTTTTATCTTATGCTGAAAATATTTTATCTGAATTAAAAAATAATGATATTCGTGCTGAAATAGATGATCGGAGTGAGAAGATCGGGAAGAAGATAAGAGATACCGAATTAGCAAAGGTTCCGTTGATGCTGATTATCGGGGAGAAAGAAGTAAACGAGAGCAAAGTTTCACTAAGAAGACAAGGTAAGGGCGATGAAGGAGTTAAAGATATAACTGAGGTAATTGAAATGATTAAACACGAAGTACAAAATAAAAAAACAGCATTAGCTACTGCTTAATTATAGCAAATAAAAAAAATTTTAAACTAAAATCAATTAATGGCATTTCCACCAAGAGCACCAAGAGGTGCATTTAATCCACGTTTCAAAAAAGAACAACAACAGGAACACAGAACCAACCACATGATAAAAGTACCACAGGTACGATTGGTTGGCGATAATATTGAAGTAGGAGTTTATTCGATAGCGGAAGCTCAAAGAATAGCAAATGACCAGGGACTAGACCTGGTTGAAATTTCTCCGCAGGCAGATCCGCCGGTTTGTAAAGTAATTGACTATAATAAATTTCTTTACGAAAAGAAGAAGAAAGAAAAAGAAATGAAGGCTAAGAGCAAGGTTTCTGAGGTTAAAGAAATTCGCTTCACGCCCAATACCGATGACCATGATTTTGATTTTAAATCCAAACATGCTGAGAATTTCTTAAAAGATGGCAATAAGGTAAAAGCATATGTGCAGTTTAAGGGAAGAGCCATTATGTTTAAGGAAAGAGGCGAATTATTACTATTGAAATTTGCTGAAAGATTGGTAGAAGTAGGAACTCTTGAAAGCATGCCTAAACTGGAAGGGAAGAGAATGTTTGCAATTTTTGCCCCTAAAAGTCAAAAGAAAAAATGACTTCTAAATAAGAATTTCGGTTTAATAAGGCACTGTTTATTACAGTGCCTTATTGTTGATAGAGGTTTTATGTTTGCGAACCGATTTCGGATATGTTTGGAATGCCACCGGAAGATTCCTTCAGTTGCGGAAGCGTTTGCTAAACAATTTATGATCTGAAATAACGTTTATTAAGAAGTTTTACGTTTGGCTTTAAGCAATTGCCCGTTTTTAAGGTTCATTTGTGAGTATAATTACTATTGATATAAATTCGTAATTATTCTGTATAATTTACCATTTAAAACGCAGACATTTGTAAATTGCGACTCTAATTTTAAAAAATTACTAATTTCCGATGAAGACCGAAAACGAAGAAGTGATAAGGCTGATAATTGCTGATGACCATGTACTCTACAGGGCGGGCGTTAAAAATGCCCTTTCATCCAAAAAAAATATTAAGGTAATTGCTGAAGCAGATAATGGTTCTCATCTTTTGAATATCTTGAAAGGCATACAGCCGGATGTTATTTTACTCGATATCCAGATGCCGATAATGGATGGGATAACTACATTACCGGAGATTAAGAAATTATATCCCCATATAAGAGTTATTATGCTTACGATGATGGATGACCAAAGTATGATAACCAAGTTGATGGAACTTGGCGCTAACAGTTATCTTACTAAAACATCTGATTCTGAAATCTCGCCCTTGACGCCGTCAAGGGCGAGTCCAGAGACAGCAAGCATTCCGAGACGATCGATGTTCTGTCCTGGTCCTGGGGCCTGTCGCAGTCGGGAACCG
>NZ_JBMQQG010000150.1:0-10228 GCF_057362405.1 Ginsengibacter sp. | reverse complement strand
CATAAAGTTCAAACCTAAAATCAATAAAATCACCAACTATTTTTGTCCACATTACCTTTAATAAAGCCCGATAAGTATGCTACACCTCTCCGCGGTTATTTACGCCAGATGAATTGAAGATTATAAAATCTGGCAAAACTCTAATCGTTCGCCATCGGGGCCTACGATGTAAAAATATTTACACCCTTTTTCCCAAAAGTTTAAGAAAGCAGGGCTTTCTTCAACCACCGGGAATCCCTCTTTTTTAAGTAATGCAAAAGTTTCTTCAATATCGTCTACATCAAAAGCAATGTGGTCAATATGCCCGTCCCTACGCTGTTTTACACGGCTTAATTCCGGCTCAGGCATTTGGTATAATTCTATAATGACCCCATCACGCTTCATCATCGAAACCTTTCCGGCTTTATCTTCATACATAAAAGAAGATTGCATAACATTTTGGAAGCCGAGCCGCTCGTAAAAGGCTTCGGAGACTTCTATATTGGTTATTGGCAGTCCGACATGTTGTAACCGGTTAATCTTTAAATTCATTGCTGAGTGCTATTTGGTAATTGTTTTTGTTGATTAAAGCAATAGTTGATGGTTCAGATTGATCCAAGTTAATTATTCAATATAAACCTGCATAATTCATTGAGATCACAGAAGGGCGCTACAATACATCCGTCATCAATTAGTTTGTATAATTTATTTTTTTCAACTTCTACTTCGTAATTTTTTTGAAGTTTCACATGAGTGCCGTCTATTGAAAGTACTTCAATTTCATACACTTTTAAAGCTTCAAGTAAAGTTTCAAGAGCTGTCATATTATAATACAATCAGGTTATCATAAATTACTTTACCGCCGTATAAAAAACAGAGCAGGCACGTAATAATTACCAAACCACTTTGCAGTACCTGCGCCTGTATTATTTTTTTGGAAAAGGGAATACTGAATAAACCTGCCGCAACCAACATCCCCACGATACAGCCGAGACCAAATATCACCAAATAGAATAAGCCATCTGCCGGGCTTTTCATTTGTGACATAGCAATCAGGATGAGTGCACCGCTCCCTGCAAGTCCGTGGACGAGGCCTACTCCATAAGCTAACGAGTGTCTGTGCTGATGTTCCAGCTTGTTACCAACGTGAACGTGTAAGTGCTGATGTTGTTCGCCGCCATGTTGGTGTGTATGGGCATGAATCACTACTTTCTTCTCCCGGAAAAATATAACCAGGCGATAGATAGCCAATCCTATCAGCATAACGCCAACAAGCGATTCGAAATAGCGAAAATACTGGTCTGAAATTCCTGCTTTGAAAACGATCATCAATACACCGACTATAAAGATGGTTGACGTATGGCCAAGTCCCCAGAAGATACCATCTTTCAAAGACAGCTTTACGTTATTGCGCTGCGATACGATATTACTTACGGCCAGTAGGTGATCTGCCTCGAAAGCGTGAATGAAGCCGGCATAGATGGTGAGTAAAAGCGGGAATGTGAGCATGTATTTTTATTAAATGTTATAAAATATTATCCTATGATTTCCTGTATCTGCTACCAGCAATTGATCGTCCGTTACGTTCACCGCAAAGGGCCAGTACATACGTTCGCTGTTATGATTCCCGACTTCAAGATGTTCGCCTATAGATTCAAAATTTATATTGCCATATATTTTACCGGCAGGCTCATTATTTTCTGAAGGGATGTTTTTAAAAAATAAAACGCGGCTGTTGCCGGTATCTGCAATCCATATTGAACCACTTTTTATAAACATATCGTAACACCAGTTCAATGTGTTTGCGGCAGGTTTTAAACGGTATTGATTCTGGCCGCAACTGTCAAGTTCAGGCTGGCCAATAATTACATCGGCAGTTTTTATGAATGCGTCTTCCCATTTATACCAGATAAGCACCCTGTAATATTGTGTATCTGTTATGGCAAGCACGCCATCTTCTGAAACTTTTATGGAGTAAGGCCAAACAGCGCTCTCGCTGTCATAATCTTTTTGATCGAAATTGCTTTTGCCGATTACTTTATCTGCAGCCATATAATTTGAAGCAGGAATATCTTCATAAAATAAAACTCTTCGGTTACCCGTATCCGCAATCCATAAATGTTTCCCGTCGCTCCACACACCATAAGGCCAATATAAATTTTTTGCTGTAGCCACCGTTCCTACGCCGTAAACATTTGGTGAATTATTTTGCATGTTTGGTTGTCCAACTACTACATCGGCAGGCTGGCCGTTTTGCGCTGGAAATTCATTCCATATTAATACCCTGTGATTCCAGGCGTCTGCAACAATTAATTTGTTACCATCACTCCACAAACCAGAAGGATAGAGTAAAGAAGATGCATCTGCCTCGCCGCCGGAGTTCCGTTGTGTTCCCGTGGCCAGCAGTTGGCCCAATACCAAATCAGGTTTTTGATAAGATGAAGTTGGTAATTCATTCCAGATAAAAATTCTGTTTTGGGCTGTGTCCGCAACCATCAATTTTCCATCAGCAGTATGAACACCACGCGGCGCTAAAAAAGGATTGCCTTCATCACCATAAAAAAATAGTGAAGCCTTTGTTTCGGGGACCAATCCACGGCCTTTATCTGTTATATTAATTATTTCGATCATTTATTTGTGTTGGGGCTAAAGCCCCGAAAAATATTAAACTGTACTCCCCGCCCTGAAGGGCGGGGCAATTGATCAACAAATCCGTGGCAGCTGTTCACCCGCAAGCATATTCACCACCCGCCTTCCGCCGATGCTACTCTTCATCAATACTTGGCGTGTATGCTCTCCCGTTACTTCACCAATTATGGACGCCTTGGAACCATGTTCCCATTGTTGCAACTGAAGCAACAATTTATCTGCAATATCTTTGTCTACCACAGCAACAAATAATCCTTCATTAGCAACATATAATGGATCCAGTCCTAACATTTCGCAGGCACCATATACTTCTTCTTCAACAGGAATATTTTTTTGGGAAATATCAATTCCCAGTTTGGCATCTTTTGCTAATTCATTTAAGACCGTTGCCAGTCCTCCTCGTGTAGGGTCGCGCATTAGATGAATATCTTCTCCAAATTCATCCAGTAATTCTATTACAATTTTATTTAAAGGGCGAGTGTCACTGCTGATGGTTGTTTCAAACTCCAGGCCCTGCCTGTGGCTCATGATAGTAATCCCGTGCCTGGCCAGCGGTCCGCTTAAAATAATTTTATCTCCGGCCTTAATATTATCAATGTCAATATTTGCTTTAGCATGCACTTCGCCGATTCCTGTTGTGTTAATAAAAATCTTATCCCCTTTGCCTCTTTCAACAACCTTCGTATCACCGGTTACGACATCAACGCCAGCCGCTTCGCAGGCATACTTTATCGTGTTCAGTATTTCCCAAAATTCTGTCATCTTTAATCCTTCTTCCAGTATAAATCCAAGAGATAAATATTTGGCAGCGGCCCCACACATAGCCAGGTCGTTTACTGTTCCGTTAACAGCCAGATCGCCAATGTTGCCACCGTCAAAAAATACGGGAGAAACAACAAACGAATCGGTACTCATAGCAACTTTACCATTCAAATTGAAAATGGCACCGTCGTGCTTTTTATTGAGCAATTCGTTTTGTAATAAATTGAAAACGCCAGTGTCTAATAACTGGCTCGTTAATGTTCCACCACTACCATGACCTAAAGTGATAATGTCAAAATCAAGTTTAGGCATGGGACACTGTAACTGCATTTCTTCTTGTTTAATTTTATTTATAACACTAAAAAAGATCACACTAATTAGATCGAATTACACGAATTAATAGAAAATGAAAACGCTGTAATTCGTATAAATTAATTCAATAAATTTTACTTAGGCTTCATAAAAAAGTTTTTCATATTTTCTTCTTCGCCATATCTTTCGTCGCTCACTGAAAAGGTCTTTGTCACCTATTCCATTTACTTTTTCTTCAGGGTTTATTTTATGAACAAAGCAGTAGCGCTTATAATCATAACCCCAATCGTCAGCAAAAAAATTCTTACGCATTTTTTCTAATTCTTCTTTGCGATATTGTTCTAATGGCTTATAACTTTCATCTCTCTTACGCTTAAACTTTTTGGCGCTAAGCAATTGAGGAAAATAGGAAAGACTGGCAACTTCTTCAGCAATGCTTTTTACTTTCTTAATAAATACATCAGCATTTCCGTCAAGGCAATTGTCTATAAGTTTTACTTCCATCGCAATACCAGTTCCCCAGGGAAGGCATTGTTCGGTAAACAGGTTGGCTCTTTGAGTGCCAATTCTTTTTGGTAATAGATACGTCCAGTATTCTGAGCCGTACAAACCCATATTGCGTGTATGCGGATTAAAAACAATTCCTTTCCTGGCTAAAATTTTATCGGCGGCAAGAGCCAACGAAACGCCACCTGCGCCGGCATTTCCCTGCAAAGCACTTATGATATAATGTGTATCGGTGCAGATAATCTCACGGATAAGATCGTCAATAGCATTAATATTTTCCCAGGAAGTTTGCGCCGGATCTTCGGATGCTTCTATCATGTTAAGATGAATGCCATTGCTCCACGTATCCGTTCCACCCATCATCACGATAACTTTCGTGTCTTTTTGTTTTGCTTTGATAAACACTTCCCGTAAGCGATTACACTGATCAATGCTCATAGCGCCATTATAAAAATCAAAATGGATGTAGCCGGCACCGTTAGCTTCTTCATATCTTATCTCACTGAATGTTTGATCAATAATTTTATCCTCAAAAATATCAATGGATAATTCAGGAATATTTTTGCCATTATCTCTCAAAGCAATTACTGATGGAAGTTTTATCGCGCCTGGTAAATTCTGTGTCAGGCATTGAATCCATATTGAAGAATCTTTAGTGGCAATGCAAATAGCATTATCACGCCTTGCGATTATTTCTCCCGGATTTCCTTTAAGGGTTGAATCCGCAATTACGCCAAAGCAAAAATATTCATCATTTAATATAGTAGTCAGCGCACCGGGAAAACTGTCTGCAGCATTTATTTTGCGAATGATGGAATCAGCAGTTTCATTCCATGAAAATCTAAAATCGTTTTCATTGGTTGAGCGGTTCCATTTTCCTTTACCGTTTGTATTAATTTCACCGGATAACCTTGGAATGATTGTTTTCTTTTCAAATTTCTTAACGGCATCCAGCAATGCAGTCATTGCAGCGTCCGTAACTTCATGCCTGTATAAAAAAGATTTTGAGACATTGCGCATCGGGAACGTTGCTGTTGACCACACACGGCCTGTATCCATCTTTTCAGCAGCCTGCAGAATAGTAACACCCCATTCTTTCTCATTATTTAAAATAGCCCAATCAAGTGAAGACGCTCCCCTGTCGCCAACTATGCCGGGATGAATAATTAAGCAGGTGTAATTTTCCCAGATGCTTGCAGGAATGCGGGCTTTGAGGTAAGGTGCAATAATCAAATCCGGGTGAAAGTCAGTTACAGCTTCAGTCATATTTTTTTGCGTAGATGCTATGTGCACTCTAACCTGGTGGTTAAGCCTGTCCAGTTCCACCCATGCACGCTGTGTCATGCCATTAAAAGCCGTTGTGATAAATAATATTTTCATGCTTCCACTTGTTCCGCTTTTCCTGAGTAATGATAGTATGCTGCACAGGCCCCTTCATTCGAAACCATGGGCGCTCCTAACGGACTAACGGGCTTGCATCTCTTTCCGAAGTGCTGGCATTCGTAGGGCTTCTTAATGCCCTTCATAATATCACCCGCGATACATTCCGGGTTTTCCGGCGCCTCTTCAATATCAATATTGAATTTCTTTTCCGCATCAAATGCCTGGTAAGTCTGTTTTACTTTATAGCCACTCATCGGGATCACTTCCATTCCACGCCATAAACGATCCGTTACTTCAAACACTTCATAAATCATTTCCTGCGCTTTTATATTTCCTTCTTCACTTACAATTCTTGCATATTGGTTTTCCACTTTTGCTTCCCCTGCTTCCAGTTGCCTTACAACCATTAGAATTCCTTCCAGTAAATCAACGGGTTCAAATCCCGTTACCACAATCGGAACCTTATATTTTTCAACAAGCGGATAATATTCATAAATGCCCATGATGGCGCAAACATGGCCAGCACCGAGAAATCCATCTACCCTGCTCAATTCGTCATTCATAATTTCCTCAATGGCCGGAGGCACCAAAACATGTGAAGCCAGAATCGAATAATTTTTCACATTCTCTCTTCGTGCATGGATAACCGATAGTGCGTTAGCAGGTGCCGTTGTTTCAAAGCCAACAGCAAAGAAAACTATTTCTCTTCCTGGATTTTCTTTGGCAATTTTTACTGCCTCAAGAGGCGAATATAAAATGCGCACATCTGCGCCGCGGGCCTTTGCCTCAAGTAAGCTCATACCGGAGCCGGGTACACGAATCATGTCGCCATAGGAACAAAGTATTACATTATGTTCCATGGCAAGGTGAACCGCCCTATCAATTAAGCTAACCGGCGTAACGCAAACCGGGCAGCCGGGGCCATGTATCATTTGAATATTTTCAGGGAGCATGTTAAGGATACCGTTCTTCACCAGCGAATGAGTTTGCCCTCCGCATACTTCCATAATATTCCAATGACCTTTTACAGTTTTATTAATTTCTTTTAGAAGTGCAGCCACTATTTCAGGTGAACGAAACTCTGATATGTATTTCATGATTTTAAGATTAAAAATTAAAAATTATGAATTAATGAACACACAGTTTGGTTCATTTTTAATTCTTCATTATTAATTCAACTGGTTGTGTCATACAATTCATCCAACTCGCCGGCTTCTTTTAAATAACCAAACACTTTGTGCGCTTCTTCTTCATTTACTATACTGATGGCTACGCCAACATGCACCAGCACATAATCTCCTACTTCAGCGGTAGGAATCATTTCAAGCGAAGCTTCTTTTATGATACCACCAAAAGACACTTTTGCCATTTTTACTGCGCCTCCGTAGAGAAATTCGATTGATTTTATTTTACCTGGAATTGCTAAGCACATAGATTGATAATTAAAAATTAAGAATTAAGAATTGTTGTCTCTGAACGATTCGGATTCTGTACCGCTTTTTTATTTTTAAAGTCTTCGTTACTTATTGTTCTGATATTATTGTCAAAATAAATCATTTGGCCAAAAGAAACGTTCTCATCATTCGGTGACAGATCTTTATGAAAATATAATTTATACATGGAGCTGAATTCATTTTCAATCCAATCGACTAATAACGCATTTTGAAAGACACCACCACTGAAGCAGATTTTATTAACCTGCAAATTTTTTGCAACGATGCCTACGAGGCAAACTAACGAATAATGAAATTTCGCGGCAATGTATTTTGCTGATTTATTTTTTTCAATATCTCTTGTAACGCCCTGAATTAGTGTGGCAGTAGGTATGCGATAATAATTCGACCCCTCTTTGAAATAAGAATCATCCATATTGAAGCCATTGTCTTCAACATATTCTTCGGCTAACGACTGCAGGTACATGGCAGCTTCTCCTTCATAAGTTTGCTTGTCGCAAATGTCGAGTAAGGCAGCAACCGCATCAAATATTCTTCCGACAGATGACGTAAAAAGATTCGTTTGATTGATCAGTGATTGATAATTGTTCCATTCTGATTTAGTAAATTTTTCTTTTAATTTTCCGTAAGGTGGCCAGGTGTCCACGGTAGCGGATAATGCAGATATGCGTGGTTCCAGCGCCATTTTATCATTGGCTATAACTGGAAAATAATCAAAATAATAACTGCGAAGCATGATATTATTTTCATACTTGAAAAATTCACCTCCCCAAATATTTCCATCATCACCAAGTCCTGTTCCGTCCCAAATTACTCCTAACACCGCTTGATTTGTATGAAGCAATTCATTCTCGGCAAGGGCGGCTGCAAAATGTGCCTGGTGGTGTTGAATGAACTGAATTTCGCTCCTATTTTTCTCAGCAATTTCCATCGCATACTGGTGCGAAAAATAATCGGGATGTTTATCTGCAAGAACAACAAATGATTTGATATCGTATAACTTCATCCAGTGATCTAATGTATTTTTATACATCTGCTGCGACTCATAACTTTCGCCACTTCCTAAAAACTGGGTCACAAAAACCTTTCCATTAACTGTTAATGTAATACTGCTTTTTAGATGCGCCCCCATCGAAATTATGGGACGTTTTGCCAGGGGTAGATAGTTAAGAAATGAAGGCACATATCCCCTGGATCTTCTTATTATAATTTGCTGATTTTTAATTTTTGAAAATTGTATAACACTATCATCTTCCGGGATAATTATTTCACGATTATAACTAACAACATAATCTGCTATATCAAATAAATATGTTAGTGCATCTTCATCTTTATAAATAATTGGCGAACCGGAAATATTTGCACTCGTTGCAATCAATGGTTTCCCATAATCATTTGCAATGAGGTCCAGCATTGGGTTGTACGGCAACATTATTCCTAAACGTTTCAATCCTGGTGCAATATTTTCAATAGCGAGATTTGTAAAGGCTAAATGCCTGGGATATAGTAAAACGATGGGCGCTTCCTTACTTTCGAGCAAATCCCATTCTTGTTTATTTACTTCAAAATTATTTTGTACAGTTTCAATATCCGGGTACAAAACAGCAAACGGTTTGTTGGGACGATGTTTACGGCTTCTTAATAACTCAATGGTGTCGGGACTATCAGCACAACACAATAACAAATAACCACCGATGCCTTTAACAGCAAGAATTTTTCCCTGTTCCAAATAATTTCTAACCGAACTTAAAATCTTTTCTGAATCATTTGAAACTATATTTGATGTGTTTTGATACAAACTCAGTTTTATGCCACAATCCGCACATGAATTTGTTTGTGAAAAAAATCTTCTGTCTGAAACATTATTATATTCTTCATTACAATTTTTACACATAGTAAACCTACCCATAGAAGAGTTGTGTCGTTCATAAGGAAGCCTTGTGATAATTGAGTAACGCGGCCCACATTGTGTGCAGGTGATAAAAGGATAACGGTAACGACGATTGTTAACATCGTGTAATTCACTTTTACAATCGGCACACATAGCAGTGTCCGGAGAAATTAAGACATCTTTTATATTTGAATCTTCTTCAACAAGGATTGAAAAATTATCGAAATTGTTATCACCGGCTGAATGTAATTCAATTGAAATAATCACAGATTGTCCGGGTGGATTTTTCTTAATTCTATTGAAAAATAAATTGGCTGTTTGTTCCGAAGCATTAAAATAAATATGCACTCCATCGCTCCCGTTTTTCACAATCCCAGTCAGTTGCATTTCCTTGGCCAACGCATATATCAATGGCCGGAAGCCCACTCCCTGAACAATTCCGTTGATATGTATGTGATATGTTTGCAATTACTATTTTATTTTTTGTCAACAAGACACCGAGGTAAAAAGAAATTCAATATTTTTTTTTATCTTCGTGGCTTCGTGTACGTTAGTATTTATGATTCAATGGCCACATTGTCATCATGCTTAACCAGGTTTTTTTGTCTTCCACTTTATTCATAAACCAGTCGCACCATTCTTTCAACCCGTTGCCATTCAAACTGGAGATGGTTATTACTTCTAAATCAGGACCATAGAACATTTGCCATTGAAGTAGCGTATAATTGTTAAAAAATAATAAGAAGAAATTCCGGCTCTATATCTATGCGTAAAAAAACTTATATCTGTTCAATCAAAATTTAATTATGGCGTGTTTACTTTCCCGTTAAATCAGAAGCGACCTTAGCACTAAACTCACTGCTGCCCTTTGCAGTAAAATACAATGCAATAAACTCCCATAACCTGAGGCGATATTGAGTTTCAGAAATTGTATTCTTACCATTTAATTGTTCCTCCGCCGGCATAAAGAAGAGCAATAACCATACATTTGAAGAAACCGTTTTTATATTCACATCTTTTTGCAACAATCTTTGTTTAAGGCAGACCTCAAAACGTCGTTCAAGCTGAAGTTTTATTTTATTTAAGATCGGCAGCAGCGCATTGTACGAAGCAACAAAATTTCTTTTTATCTCGAGGAAATCAAAATTGAAAAATCTGTATCGGGTACTAAACCTGTAATACTCTTTGAAGAAAATATCGAGATCATTGAGCAAACTGAATTTTCCATAATCTCTTAATAAATCTTCGAGGCCGGAAACTATACTGGCGATTAGAGTTTCAGTAATGGCTT
>NZ_JBMQQG010000149.1:0-18035 GCF_057362405.1 Ginsengibacter sp. | reverse complement strand
TATTTGTTGAAGAAGGCCAATTTGTTATAATGAGATTTGATACCGTTACCATAAAAGACATTGCAAAAGCCTTAAATTTTTCCACATCAACAGTTTCAAGAGCGCTAAGAGGTAGTTATGAAATAAGTGCCGAAACAAAAAAGTTAGTGCTTGAATATGCGGAGAAAATAAATTACCGGCCCAATCCAATTGCATTAAGTTTAAAGGAAAGAAGAAGTAGAGCAATAGGTGTTGTTGTTAGTGAAATTGCCAATAATTTTTTTTCGCAAGCCATTAATGGAATTGAATCCATTGCTTATAATCGCGGCTATCATGTTATCATCACCCAAAGCCACGAATCTGCAGAACGGGAAAAAGTCAATGTTGAACATCATGCTTCAAGATCAGTTGATGGATTACTGATATCGTTGTCAAACGAAACGACAGATCTTTCTTACCTAAAAGACCTGCACGAAAAAGGATTGCCTATTGTTTTTTTCGACAGGATTACCGATGAAATTGATACTCACAAGGTAACCGCTGATAATTATATTGGGGCATTGCATGCTACAGAACACTTAATTTTCCAGGGCTTTAAACGAATTGCTCATATAACTAACTCCCTCTCCTTGTCCATAACTACAGAGAGATTGAATGGATATACAGAAGCGCTTCGAAAACATGACATTCCTTTCAACGAATCTCTGGTGAAATACTGCAGTCACGGAGGAATGATCCTGGAAGAAATAAAAGAGGCTATTGACGAATTATTCAAAGGGAAAACCAAACCAGATGCGATATTTTGCGCCAGCGACAGGATAACGACACTGTGTCTTGGTGTCTTAAAGAATTTAAAACCAAAAAGAAATATAGGTTTAACCGGGTTTACTAATACGAAAGTGGGAGAATTGTTTGACCCCCCATTAACAGTGGTAAGACAACCTGCATTCGAAATCGGGCAAACCGCGACAGAACTTCTTATTCAGATGATCGAAAGCAAAAGGCCTGTGGTTGAATTTGAAACAAGAATCCTGGATACGGAACTCATTATAAGAGAATCTTCGCTGAAAAAGATTGAAGCATAAGACGCTTCTTAATATCTAATTGTTCTTTCCTGATAATTGTAAAGCTCCTTTATCATTTCTTAAATCTGTTGAAGTAATATGTACTCCTGATGTTGTGCTATCACCTTTAATAAAAACTGTTGCCGTAGTGGGAAAGTATCCCTCTTTAATATTAAAGTTCTTTACGTTGTTAAGAAGATAGACAGGATCTTTTTGAGGGATAATTTTTACACTATTAAGATCAATACCCGAAGCATCGGTTGCAGTAAATCCTTTATCCGAAGAAATAACAATGTTGTTAAATTGAATTTTGCTCACGGGCATTTCTGGCAGGCCGGTGATACTAACGGCATCTTTGGCGCCATTGCAATAAATATTATCAAAATAAAAATGGGTAAAGTTGGGGGTCTTATCTCTTACCATGTTGGAAGCACTATTCTTTGTTTTACCCGCAGGCATATCTTCATAATAAGTATTGAATGATATAGCCTCATGAATGATATCTTTCATAAAAATATTACGGATATAAATATTCTTAACCAGTCCACCACGACCCGCATTACTCTTTACTCTCACACCGATGTCGGTACCAATAAAATTACAATCACTCACAAAAATATTTTGCATGCCCCCATCTGTGTTGCTGCCAATAACAAATCCGCCATGCGCATGATATACCACACACTTTGCTACCACAACATTCTCAAGATTTGGATTGTCATCATCATCATTTTTAGATCCGCTTGACTTCATACAAATGCCATCATCACCCGCACTGACAGTGCAATCGTAGATCATTACGTTTTTGCAACGGCTGATATCAATACCGTCTCCATTTTGCGCCCAATAATCATTAAAAATATTTACATGATTCATGGTGAGATTGGTACAGCTATTTGGATAAAACACAAATTTTGGCGAGTTTCTTAGAGTGACATTTTCAATTAAAACATTTTGACAATTGATAAGATAGAGCATGTAAGGCCTTAGATAATCTCTTGCAGGCAAGTAATCTTCTGCTGTCAATTTTTCATTTTTCTTTTTGAGATCCTTTAAATATTGCTCGCCTTCCATTGCTTCTTTCGTAGGCCACCAAATAGATCCATTATTACTAACGGCACCCCCGGACGATGTAAATTCTTTCCATTGGCCCGCTGTTACTTTTTCCTTTTTCACAGGTCTCCATGTTTCTCCCGCACCGTCAATTACTCCTTCGCCTGTAATCGCAATATTTTTTAAATCGTATCCATAAATGGGGGATGCGGTAACATGGCTGGTGCTTTTGGAAGAAGCCCCAATCATCGGGTATTGAGAGTGGTCTTTTGTGAAAAGAATTACAGCTCCTCGTTCTACATGCAAGTCAATATTACTTTTTAACTCTATCGGGCCGGTGAGCCAAAGACCAGCAGGAACGATTACCTTACCTCCACCACTTCCTTCGCAAGCCGCAATAGCTTTCCTAAGAGCTTCTGTATTTAAAGTTTGCCCGTCACCAACGGCACCATATTCCTTTATCGAAAATGAACGACCAGGAAAGACCGGAAGCTGAACTTCCTTCATTTTGAAAGGAGCGTTGTTGATGTACCAGGCAGCGTCTTTTTCCTGGCCTTTTACAAATCCGGTCACGATTAAGCCAAATAAAATAAGCAACGGATATTTTTTTAAAGAGGTATTTTTCTTTGGCAGGCTTGATGACATTAGTTCCAGATTAAAATGTTATAAATAAATCCAATAGTAATCTGCGTAAAATTAATATAACACTTTATTCAAGACGGAAATAGTTACGTAATCGTTCCCGTAAATTCAGATCAAAACGAAAAATTAACACTTATCCATCATAACTAACGGAAAAGGTTACATGATATAAACAAATAAATATCTTATTCGAGCGACTTAATTTTAATGCTGCGGAAGCTTACGGTATTTCCGTGGTCTTGTAAGAGAATATGGCCCTGCGGAGCTTCACCAAAATTTTTCCAGATAACATATTTGCTTATGGCTACCAGATCTTTAAACTCCTTTGAACCCCGTTCATATTCTAAAACTTTTATTCCATTTAAATAATGTTCCACATGATTATTGGGATACACGATGATTCTGCCAGTATTCCATTCGCCAATCGGGCGAATAACTGATTTTGGTTTATTGGAAGGAATTAAATCATATAAAGATGCCAGTGTGCGGTCGCCGTTCCTGCCCAACTTCGCATCGGGATGTAATGAATCATCCAGCACCTGGTACTCGAGGCCAATGGCCGAACCTGTATTATGCTGATCAAGCGTAACAAAATATTTTACGCCGCTGTTAGCACCGGGAGTTAATTTAAATTCGAAGGAAAGATCAAACGCTTTATACTCACCCGTGGTTACAATATCGCCTCCTCTGCCTCCTTCCTTACCTGCCGATTCAAATACGGTAATAGTACCGTTAGTAACTTTCCAATCCTTTTCAGGGAAGGTGCTCTTGTAGGCTCCCTTCCAACCGGAGGAAGTTTTCCCATCAAACAATAATTTCCAGCCATTTTGTTTTTCATAACCCGTTAAATGATTCGGAACAAAATCTACAACAAATATGCCTGCGGGTAATGCGGTCGGCTGAAGGTTAGTGGTTTTAATACGAATGTTTTTAAAATAAATTTTCTTATTTGCTTCGTCAGCATCTTTTACCTGGTGAACCTGTAATGCAATAAAACCTTTACGATCTATTGTATCAACGAGGTATGCTGCCGGAATTCCATTTACCCATGTCTTCATTTCGTTGCCGATGCATTCAATTTTATAATGATTGAATTCATTTACTTTAAACGCGTCCTGCGCTTTTGTATTTAGCGTAAGTGGGTATAGCCATTGCCTTCTTCCTTCATCATAAATACCTCCGCTCCATTTTCGACTGGATGGGTCAACTTCAACCTGTCTTCCATACACTAATCCTTTGCCATCATGGCCCGAAGGATCATAGTGGCTTCTCGTTTGCACTCCCGAATTGCCTTTTGTGCTCTCAATTTTTATATCAAGCTCCAAAATAAAATTTCCAAATTCTTTTTCTGTTGCAAGAAAAGTATTGCCTGAATTTAAAACTGTTGAGCCCACAATCATTCCGTTCTCAACAGTATACTCAGCATTTCCTGCCAGTTTCTTCCAGCCATTGAGGGTTTTACCATCAAATAGATTTTGCCACCCGCCTGATTGCGCATCACACGATATAGTTATGAGAAACACTGCTACAGTTAAAATGTTTTTTTTCATGTTAGATTAAATATTTATGTCAATCGTAAATTTTATAGGTCATTATTAATATTAACTTTTATAAAGCATGTCGCTCTTTTAATTACCGGGGTAATTATAAAACTTTGAGAGTTGAGTTTATAAATAAAAGTACTTGCAACTTTTATAAAAATAAACTAACGCAAAGTAAGGAAATTGATTAGTAGAAAGATTAATAGATTAAATAGAAAAATATATACGAGATTAAGGTATTACAAAGCAATGAACTTTATGACAAGGTGCAGGTAGCTTTTTTAAACTTCATAATCAACTGCTGCCCTCGTTTCTCTTACTTTTATTATCCAGGCTGATATCTCTGTATGCAGTGGGTGCTTTTGATATATTTCCATTTGTTCATAATTGTCAAACGACGTATCGAGAACAATATCGAAATTGGCATATTCCGACGAATTCATATTTATACCAACTTCAAGTTTCTTTATTTCTTTTATTGCCGGCAAAAGCTTTTCAAATCCGGCTTTCATCAGGAGGGCATTTTCCTTTTTACTGTTACCTTCCACATAATCCTTTAATGTCCACATAACAATATGATGCAGCATACCTATATTTTTAAACAAAATAGTAATTTATTTTTTTATGCAAACAGAACCTGGAAGTAAATTAGCTATGATTAGAATTATTAATGATAATTTTAAAAGAGATTTAAAGAGTTATCAATGAAACAATATGTTATAGGCGTTGATATTGGAACCGGTAGTGCAAAGGCTGTTGCCGTAAATGAGGAAGGGAAGCCAATTGCTGCTTCGCAGGTTTATTATAAAACAAACAGCCCGCGACCAGGATACTCAGAGCAGGATCCTGAAATTATTTGGAATGCATTTGCCCAATGTATCAAAGATATCGTTTCAAAAATAAATCAAGTACCCCTGTCCGTTAGCCTTAGCAGCGCCATGCATAGTCTCCTGGTTGTAAACAAAAAAAATATTGCAATTACACCTTTAATTACATGGGAAGATACAAGGAGTGAAAAAATTGCAAACCGTTTAAGAGATTCTCCGGAAGCAAAAAGTATTTATAGTTCAACGGGAACACCTATCCATTCCATGACTCCCTTGTGTAAAATAAAATGGTTGAGAGAAAATGAAAAGGAAATTTTTGAGCAGGCATATAAATTCATTTCAATTAAAGAATTCATCTGGTATCGCTTATTCAATAAATACGAAATAGATTATTCACTTGCATCAGCAACGGGTTTGTTTAATATCGAAAATTTTAAATGGAATAAACCTTCCCTGGACTTTTGTGGCATTAATGAATCTCTCCTTTCTGAACCGTTACCAACTCATTTTATCAGAAAAGATATCAATCCAGGCGTAGCAGCGCTTTTAAATATTCCTCAAGACTCCGCTTTTTGCATCGGGGCAAGTGATGGTTGTCTTGCCAACCTGGGAAGCGATGCAATTAAGCCAGGCACTGCAGCCCTTACCATTGGCACCAGCGGAGCAGTAAGAATTGCCCTTCCACGCCCGTTAATTAATTACGGCGCCATGATTTTTAATTATGTGTTAGACGATTCGACTTTTATTAGCGGTGGGCCCGTAAACAATGGAGGCAACGTTTTAAAATGGATGTTTAAAACGTTCCTGAATAATTCTTCACCAACAGACAACGACTACAACAATATTTTTGAACAAATTGAAAGAATACCACCCGGCAGCGACGGACTTATCTTCCTTCCCTATTTATACGGCGAGCGTGCACCCATTTGGGATGAAAGAGCCAGCGGGGTATTTTTCGGCGTTCGATCATTACATACCAAGGCACATTTTTTTCGGGCAGCGTTAGAAGGCATTTGTTTCGCGTTAAATAATATTTTAGAAATAATTGAAACATCCGCTTCGCTCGTACAGCAGCTTAATGTAAGCGGAGGTTTTGTTCATTCGCAAATATGGATGCACATTTTGGCAGACATCAGCAATAAAAAAATATGCCTGGTTCAAACAGAGGATGCGTCATCAATTGGCGCAGCGTTGCTTGGAATGAAGGCATTAAAAATCATTAAAGATTATACTTCTCTAAATGAAAGTTTTAATTCTTCAATTACGCCGGACGAAAGGAATCTGCCAGTATATAAAAAATATTATGCTGTATTTAAAAATTTGTACAATCCGTTGCTGGAATCGATGCACAAACTCTATGAAATCAAACATCAAAAATAACAGCTGCACTTAGCCGTTAACAATAAAAAAACACCGCGAATTTTACAGCCGCGGTGTATTAATAACTAAATCAATAGTCGCCTGGATTAAAAAGGATAGTGAAAAGATTTTAAATAAATACCATAAACCATGGATCTAAAAGCGGGGTGATAATTTAATGACAAAAATATCTCTTAAAATAAAACGTGTTGTGACAAACATCACAAAATCTATAAATTGACAATTTGAATCTGATTGTGGCCCAATAAGATCTTTCCGCTTTCCTGCAGACTTTTTAATTGGCGGGAAACAGCTTCCCGTGAACAATGCAGGCTCTTGGCAATTTCCCGATGGCTGGTATCCAAAATCTTCTTACCGGTAATTAAACTAAGGCCTTCAAGAAAGAATTCTATCCTTATATCCAGTTTCTTAAAAGCAATGTTATCGATCATATTTAAATAAAAACCATAGTACATAACACTCGTTGACAAGATATGTTTATACCAGGCATCAAATTTTTTCGCAAGCAAGTCTTTATCTACAAAATCAAGTTTAAGAATATAGGTTGTTTTTAAAGCAAAGAAAGTCACCAAACTTCGCTTACTTTCCTCCGTGCCATCTTCACAAATTGCCACACCAAAACTTTGCCCCTCTTTTAAAAAAGCTACTAAAAACTCAGCTCCATCATTTTCGCGGTAGGCTTTTATGCTTCCCTGTAAAACAGAAAAGCAGTGTGAAAGACGTTGTCCCATTTTAACAATCAACTCTCCCTTTTTATAAGCCCGAAGGGTTCCACGCTTCTCCAATTCCCCCCTCAACTCCGCGTCAAAATGCGGAAATGCATGATTAATTAAGTGATGCTTCATTTAAAAATTTGCGAAGTATTTATATCATAGGAGTGTAAAGTAGAGCAGGTATTTTTTTCGTTTATCACGTTTAAGTCATAAATTTTCTATGAAATATTTTAATTAAGTCAAGAAAGAAATTGATAATAGAGTACTAACTTGCGTGCCGAATGAACGTTCAATCGGACACAACAGACAAGAAGGAAGCCATTTTAAAAAGTACGCTCGAGTTAATTAGAGACAACGGATTTCACGGAACACCAATCAGCAAAATTGCCAAACATGCTGGTGTGGCCTCTGGTACGATATATCATTATTTTGCGAGTAAGGACGACATCATACTTGCTTTGCATCAGAGAATAAAGGAAGAAATGATAGCCGCCATGTTTGCTCTGCCTGAAAGCAGCAAAGAATATAAACAACAGTTTTTCGACGGATGGATTAGCCTTTGCAAATACTTTATAAACAATCCGGCTGCATTATTTTTTCAGGAACAATTCAACAGTTCACCCTATGCGAAAACCGTTTCAAAAAAAATGGGGAAGGGTTCCTTAAGCAGGTTTAATGAATTTTTTCAAAAAGGGATGGACAAAGGCTATTTGAAAAAAATGGAATATTTGTTGATAGCTTCAGCGGTGTTTGGATGTATCACGGCTACTGCAAAATATCATGTGACAGGAAGATTTGGATTTACAGATGCTGATCTTTGTAAGATTGCCAACATAATCTGGGATGGCATAAAACTCAATAATTAAACGATTGTTTGAATTTGATGTAACACGATTGCAGGGTGGAGAATTATAGGATGAAATAAACCTGAATTTAAAAAAGATATATGCACAATTGGAACTTGCCAGGATGGCTTAATCGGGGAAAAACGTGGAAATTAATCCCGATGATTTTGTTTTTCCCCGCCATCGTAACTGCTCAGCAAAACGAGAAAGACAGCATAATTGATCAGGCCACACTTGCCAATTGTGTCCGTTACGCCATTGCGCATAATCCCGATCTTAAAAATGCAAGAATTGATGAGGACATTACGGAGGCCGCCATAAAGATTAAACTCGCGGATTGGTATCCCCACCTGAATTTCACCTATAATTTTCAGCATAATTTTAAACTGCCAAGCTCCAATTTTAACGGTAACATAATTAGCATTGGATCTAAGAATACATCGGGCATGCTGCTGGGCGCCACGCAAACTATTTTCAACAAAGATGTTTTACTCGCATCGCGAACAGCTAAAGATGTTCGTGCTTATTCCAGCGAGAATACTAAGGAACAAAATATAAATATCGCTGTGTTAGTGAGCAAAGCTTTTTATGATGTACTACTTACTAAACAACAGTTAAATGTAACGGAGCAGGATATCGTGAGAATTGATTCAAGCCTAAGAGATGCTTTTTATCAATACCAGGCAGGCATTGCAGATAAAACAGATTATAAGAGAGCAACGATTTCATTAAACAATGCCAGGGCGCAAAAGAAAACTTACGATGAAAGCATAAAGGTGAAATACGAATATTTAAAACAACTGATGGGTTACCCTGCTTCGCAGGATTTACAACTCGTATTTGATTCTGCCCAAATGGCTAACGAAATATTATTGGATACTTTGCAAAACATAACTTACTCCGGCCGAATAGAAGTACAACGATTAGAAACGCAAAAGAAGCTGCAGCAATACAACCTGCAATATTATAAGTGGAGTTTCCTTCCTGAAATTTCAGCATTTGGAAATTACAATCTCAATTACCTAAATAACCAATTTAGCAAATTGTACGGGCAGAGTTATCCTAATTCCTATGCGGGCATTACCCTGGGCATTCCGATTTTCCAGGGCGGGAAAAGACTACAACAAATAAAACAGGCTGAGTTGCAACTGGCCCAGGTTGATAACTCAATTACCAGTATTCAAAACAATATTAATACCGAATATGCGCAAGCGTTAGCTGCGTATAAAAGCAATCTCTATAATTATAACAGCCTTAAAGAAAACCTGTCGCTGGCAAATGAAGTGTATGACGTAATACAATTGCAATACAGGTCGGGGATTAAGAGTTATCTCGAGGTAATTAATGCGGAAACAGATTTGCGAACAGCTCAAATAAATTTCTATGATGCCTTGTACCAACTTCTATCCAGTAAGGTAGATGTAGCGCAGGCATTGGGTAACATTCAATATTAAAATAAAAAGTATGATCGATAAACGACTTTATTTATTCTCAATTCTGATATGCGGAATACTCGTGAACTCCTGCGGAGACAAAAAAAATGACGCAGCAAACCTTCCACAGGCGCCGCCGGCAATACCGGTGACTATTACGGAAGTTACTCCTACTGATGCAGTGTATTATAATGAATATCCGGCCACCATTACTGCTTTTGATCAAATAAATATTACCTCGCAGGTTACGGGTTATGTAACTGCCATTCATTTTAAAGATGGCCAAAAAGTGCAAAAGGGAGAATTGCTATATTCAATTGATCAGCAAATTTACCAGGCCAACTTACAACAGGCTCTCGCAAATCTGCAGTTGCAGCAGGCCAACCTCGATAAGGCTTCAAAAGATGCAGACCGCTACCATGAACTGGATAGACATGATGCGGTAGCAAAACAACAGGTTGATTATGCGGATGCGGCGCTGGAAGTTGCAAAAAAGCAAGTTGCTGCGGCAAAGGCTAATGTTGCAAGCCTTCAGTCCAATGTGCAGTTTTCGTCTATCCGTTCTCCGTTATCCGGAACAATTGGTATATCCCAGGTCAAACAAGGAACGTTGGTAACTGCAGGCAATACTATTTTAAATACGGTATCAACAGATAACCCCATGGCCGTTGACTTTACGGTTGATCAAAAAGAAATTTACAGTTTTGTAAAGATGAAAGAAGAGGGTACTCATCCAAAAGACTCTGTATTTACAATTGCATTTGGTAATGATATATATCCTTATCCGGGCAAAATAAGCTTAATAGATCGTGCAGTTGATCCCCAAACCGGAACGCTTAAAGTAAGGCTTGTTTTCCCAAATGAAAAAGACATGCTTAAGCCGGGCATGAATGCAACTGTCAGGGTTAAGAATACCGCATCTAAAAATGCAACTATTATACCTTATGAAGCTGTAACAGAGCAGTTGGGAGAATTTTATGTATATGTAGTTGGAGACAGTTCAAAAGTATCGCAACGCCAAATAAAGTTAGGCACGCAAATAGGCGACCATGTAATTATAAAAGACGGTTTAAAAGCAGGAGAAAATATTGTGGTTAAAGGAGTTCAAAACCTGCACCAGGGATCTGTAGTTACTGCCGTTGCTTCCAAACCCGCTACACAGAAATAAAAATAATTGGTTACAGAACGAAAATAAAAAGTAATGAAATCATACCTGAAACCTTATACGTTGTACTTTATACCCTATATTAAATGATCGCCGAAACTTTTATACGTCGCCCTGTTACAGCAATTGTTATTTCAATTGTGATTGTACTGGTAGGTATTATTTCATTAATTAATTTACCAATTGCACAATACCCGGATATTTCACCTCCGACTGTTGCGGTTAGTGCGAATTTTACCGGCGCCGACGCTCAAACGGTGGAGCAAACCACCACTACCCCAATAGAAACACAGATTAACGGATCGCCCGGGATGACCTATATTACTGGCAACAGCTCGTCAAGCGGGCAAAGCTCAGTAAGCGTAACTTTTGATGTAGGCACCGACGTTAACATTGCCGCCCTGGACGTACAAAACAGGGTAAGCGTTGCCACACCCACGCTACCTGATGTTGTAAAGCGTTTAGGGGTTACCGTTACAAAGCGCAATCCAAGTATCATGGTCGCGCTTGCGTTTTATTCCCCAAAAGGAACACATGATCCGAAATTTGTGGGTAATTATGTAAACATTTACATCCAGGATGCACTGAAGCGTGTTCCCGGGGTTGGAGATATTACATCGCTGGGAAATGATTTTGGAATGCGCATATGGCTTAATCCTGAAAAGCTTGCCGCATTAAATATGACCCCGGCTGATGTATCCGCGGCCATCTCCGAACAGAACCTGGAGCTCGCGGCCGGTACTATTGGTGGTAACCCTCAACCCAATGCCCAGGCTTTTGAATATAGTGTTCTTACAAACAGCCGAATTAATACGGTTGATCAATTCAAAAATATTATTGTTCGCTCTAACCCTTCTACGGGAAATATTGTTTACCTGAAAGATATCGCCCGGGTAGAGTTGGGCCAGTTTAGTTATTCGTTCAATGCTTTTGTAAATGGCCAGCCTGCAACATTTTTACTAATTTACCAGGCACCCGATGCCAATGCTTTGGAAACCTATTCAGGAATTACGAAAGCGCTTACGGAACTCAAAAAAACTTTCCCCCAGGACTTTGATTATTTGATTCCACTCGAAACGGTATCGGTTGTAAAAACATCAATAAGAGAAGTAATGTTTACACTGCTTGAAGCGTTGGGCCTTGTGGTATTAGTTGTGTTTTTATTTCTTCAGAACTGGCGTGCTACCTTAATTCCTGTGCTAGCTATACCCGTTTCTCTCATTGGCGCCTTTATATTTTTTGTGCCCTTTGGATTTACTATTAATACCCTTACGCTATTTGCGTTCGTACTGGCAATTGGCATCGTGGTGGATGATGCCATTATTGTGGTTGAAGCCGTACAGCATAATATTGATCACAATAATCTGTCGCCCAAAGATGCAACCCGTAAAGCAATGAACGATATCTCGGGGCCGGTCATTGCCATCGCCCTCATATTGGCTGCCGTATTTGTTCCTGTAGGCTTTATACCTGGTATTGTAGGAAGATTATACCAGCAATTTGCAATTACTATTGCCGTCTCCGTAATCATATCCGCATTTGTTGCCTTGTCGCTTACGCCGGCACTTTGTACATTATTGCTGAAACATTCCAAAGGAGAAAACGAGAAAAAAAATGTGTTGGAAAAATTCTTTGCAGCTTTCAATAATGGATTAAGAAAATTTACTGCCTCCTATACACGTGGTGTCGCATCGTGGATTCGCAAAACCCCTTATGTATTGATAATGCTTATTGTATTATTTGTTGGATTATTTTTTCTTTTCAAGGCAAAGCCTACTGGTTTTATTCCTCCCGAAGACGAAGGCCGGCTATTTGTTACCTACGAAATGCCGGAGGCCACTTCCACTACCAAAAGCATTGAGATGTTGAAGCGGCTGATGGCAAGAGTACAGTCAATCCCTGAAGTGGAAGGCGTGGGTGGTCTCGCAGGCTTGAATATTATCAGCTTTTCAAACAAGTCCAATGTAGGAACCATGTTTGTTCATTTAAAACCATGGGACGAACGCAAAGGAAGCGGACATGACGCTCAAAGTGTAATAGCAGCAATAAGACAAAAAACTGCTGATATAAAAGATGCCCGCATATTAGCGATCTCCCCTCCGGCTGTGCCGGGCCTGGGTCGCACTGCCGGCTTTACTTTTGAATTGCAGCAAACAACCAGCACCGACGATATCAATCAATTTGCAAAAGTGGCCAGAAATTTTGTGGCAGAAGTAAATAAACGACCGGAGATTGAATCGGCATATACTTTCTTTACAGCTAACACACCCAGCTACCAAGTAGATGTGGACCGGGATAAAGCGAAACAATTAGGGGTATCGATCGCAGAAGTTTATCAAACTTTGTCAACTTACCTGGGAAGCGGTTATGTAAATGACTTTAATTTATATGGAAGAAATTTCAGGGTAGTGACACAGGCTGATAGTACGTATCGCTCATCCCTTGATGAACTTAAAAAATATTATGTTCGCAATAGTTTGGGAAACATGATTCCATTAGGTTCATTAATTACCACCAAATTGATAGAAAGCCCAACATTGATATCGCACTACAATATTTACAGATCAATTGAAATAAACGGTACATCAAAAAAAGGCTACAGCAGCGGCCAGGCAATTAAAGCATTACAAGAAGTTGCGGCGAAGTATTTACCAGCCGGCTATGGCTATGAATTTTCGGGAATGAGTATTGAAGAAATAAAGGCCGGAAATAAAACAACAACAATTTTTGCTATATCACTCATATTCGTTTTTCTGTTTCTGGCAGCATTGTACGAAAGCTGGTCAGTACCTTTTTCGGTTTTGTTTGCTGTACCCATCGGCGCATTGGGTTCTATAATTGCACTCACATTATTGCCTAACCTGACTGATAATATTTATGCTCAAATAGGATTAATAACTTTAATCGGCCTATCAGCCAAAAATGCCATTTTGATTGTGGAATTCGCAAAGGAAAGAGTAGACAGCGGCATGGAATTACTAAAAGCAACTCTTGCGGCAGTAAAATTGCGTCTACGTCCAATCGTTATGACATCACTTGCATTTATTTTCGGCGTATTGCCATTAGCATTTGCTACAGGTGCTGCAGCAGAATCACGCAAAACCATTGGCTGGACTGTATTTGGCGGGATGCTAGCCGCCACATCACTGGCTATTTTCGTGGTTCCGGTTTTGTTTGTACTTATTACACGCCTGTCTTATGGTAAGAAAAAACTTGCAAAATTACAGGCCAGCTATAACCCCGAAGAACATAAAGAATTTGAAGAGGATTAACTAATCATTTCGCAATGCCGTTCAATAAAAGTTTCGTATCTAATTTTAGAATAGTAGTGGGCGTTATACCCAGTTTCCGGTTCGATTCACCCTATGTTCGATAGCAGTTGCGGAAAATTCATCCATGCAACGGCCAACCAAAGAAGTTATCACGCGGTTCATTTCTTTTTCGAAGAAATTTTTAAATAACGAATTGCCTGGAGATTAATTCCTAAAACATTATTGCAACGTGTTATGGTCACGGCCGCTCCTAACGGACACGATCACACGTAAGTATACAACGATTAATTTATAAAGGTCTTACCCAAATATTTCTGAAACTGATAGGTTTGCTATTATCGCCGTGGGCCTGGAGTTTTATTGCGTATGGACCACGCACACCATGTTCATAAGTTGGATGTCCAATGTAAACGGTAGGTCCCTTTAGTTCAAAATTATTTTGAACTAACAGGCCATTAAAAAATGCAGTAACTCTTGCCGGACTTTTCAATGAGCCGTCATCGTTAAAACGTGGTGCTGTCCATATTACATCATATGATTGCCATTCGCCCGGCGGACGATTAGGATTTACCAACGGTGCATTTTGTTTGTAAATGCTTCCCGCTTGTCCGTTGGTGTAAGTCTTATTATTATAATTATCCAATATCTGCATTTCATACCCATCATCACCTTTACCTGTTGACGCCAGGAACAGTCCGCTGTTACCGCGTGCCTGGTCTGAACCTTCAATATCTTTTGGTTCACGCCATTCAAGGTGAATCTGGTAATCCATAAATAATTGCTTTGTTCGAATACTGCCTGCTTTTTTATTTACAGTAACGATACCCTTTTTTACGAACCAGTTGGCAGGTTTTGTAGTATCATTCGCATTAACCCATTGGTCTAAATTTTTTCCATCAAATAAGATTATAGCGTCAGAAGGAGCATCGCCACAGGATTTTCCGGGAGCAACTACCGGTGGAACGGGCGTGTATAATTCCGTGTCTTCGTGTTTCATTTTTTGTTGAGCATTAACGGACGCAAAATTGAATACCAGCAGAGCCGGCAATAAATAAAATGTTTTTTTCATGATGAATGAGAGGTTATAAATAAATATTTATTGTGTAATTAAAAATTCATTAAAGATGGCAATCGAACATTATTTAGAAATATAAAATCAGGCAACCGTAAATGATATTATCAGGAAAAGCTAATACATTCTTTTAATTCCTTTTCTGTATAAGCAAGATTGTATTGTTTTAAAACGTCTGCCGGTACACCGTTCCATTGGTTAGGCTGATTTCCCATATACCCAACATCTTTTCCACCCATTTCCGTTGTGTAAAATCCAGTTGCGGTCAAATTACGCATTAGGCTAAAGAAGGAAACGCCCTGATCGTATCCTTGTTTAATTGTTCTTTTTGAAATCACCACGCCCTTTTTATCTTTTATAACCGGGTATGCTATATCCTCAACCATTTCTATCTGCTGCTGTTTGCTGCAATCTGCAAAAGCATTTTGAAACCTGTTATAACATTCTAAATCCAGCCAGCGCAATCCGCCACGCATGGGCACCTGGAATTCTGGTTTGTCTTTTACAATGAACTCGATAAAGTCCGGCACTTTGGCATCTGAAGCACTTCCGCTAACGTCGTCTTTCGGAATAATAATATCTCCAAGAACTGTGATCGTGGCCATTTCTTCCGGCGTAAAAAATGTTGTGGAAGTAACTTCTTTATAACGCTCTACTTCCTCCTTCATCCTGTTAATCCCAGTTGGGTTGCCGGTAGTATCTTCTTTGGCAATCACTTTGTTTTCCGGCTCTTTTTTATCAGCAAGTTTACATGCATCCAGTAACAATCCTGCTGACACAGTACCCAGGGCAAGAGCTTTTAATGATTTTCGTCTATCCATTGAGATTTGGTTTACTAGTTTATTAGTTAATCGGGTAATACAATTTACATCGTACATCGAACATCGTATATCGTACCTTATTTAAATCTCATTCTTCTTCAATTGGTCAACAATATATTCTGAAGTACGCATAGATAATGCAAGAATCGTCCACGTAATATTTTTATCACCCTGCGAAACAAACATACCACCGTCAACATTAAACAAATTCTTACACTCATGTGCCTGCGCCCATTTATTTAAAGGAGATTTTTTTGGGTCATTACCCATGCGAACCGTACCTGCTTCATGAATAATATTTCCCGGAGCATGCAAACCGTAATTATTTTCAGGACCATCATCTCCGCCCCATGTTATGACCGCTCCCATTGAATGTAATATTTCTGAGAACGTTTCCTTCATGTGTTTGGCCTGTTTAATTTCATAGTCGGTATACGTTGTATGAAAACGCAGAACCGGTATGCCATATTTATCAACCACGCTGGGATCTATTTCACAATAACTGTCTTCTCTTGCAACCGCTTCCCCACGACCTGCCATGCCAACATGCGCTCCAAAAAAATAACGGTAATCTTCTTTTAAAGATGCACCATAACCGCCGGCTTCTTTTTGCTTTCCTTTAATTTTATAAGTGCCGTTTAAATTTTCAATACCCCAATTAAACCCATATAACGGCATTCCAAAACCACCGCCATATTCAATATGATAACCACGTGGGAAATCCAATTTTTTATTATCAAGCCACCAGGGTGTATACACATGCATACCTCCTACTCCATCTTCGTTATAACGCTTGCGGTCAAACAGCTCAGGAATAATTCCCCCCATATCTGCTCCGGTGGAATCATGTAAATATTTACCCACCACATTGCTCGAGTTAGCGAGACCGTTAGGATGTTGTGGTGATTTCGAATTTAGCAACAATCTTGCAGACTCGCAGGCGCTTGCAGCAAGAATAACCGTTCTGCCCGTTACCTGGTATTCCTGCATATCCGGTTTATGTACATAAGATACACCGGTAGCAAGTCCTTCTTTATTTACCATTACTTCCCGAACCATTGAATCTGTTATCAAATCAACATTGCCTGTTCGCAATGCAGGAATTATTAAAGCAGATGAAGAAGAAAAGTCGGCATATATTTTACAACTGCGTCCGCATTGAGCACAATAGAAACATTCACCTCTGTCTTTATTAATAGATTTAGTAAGGATAGATAAGCGGGACGGAATTACCGGGATACCGATGTTGGTTGCTGCGTTCTTAATAAATAATTCGTGCAGTCTTGGCTTTGGCGGCGGCAAAAAGAATCCATCAGGATCATCAACCAAACCTTCATTGGTTCCAAATACCCCTAACAATTTGTCTATCTTATCATAGTATGGTTTAACATCATCATAACCAATCGGCCAATCGTCACCGAGCCCATCAATACTTTTACGTTTAAAATCTTTAGGGCCAAAACGCAACGAAATTCTTCCCCAATGATTGGTGCGCCCACCCAACATGCGTGCACGCCACCATTCCCATTTGGTACCTTCCGCCTGCGTGTACGGTTCACCGTCAATTTCCCATCCCCAATAACAACCATCGAAATCGCCAAAGGGCCGATACTTCGTACTGGCACCTCTCCGTGGTGATTCCCAGGGATTTTTTAACTGGTTCGAATCTTTTGCAGGATCGTACATAGGACCAGCCTCAATAAGACAAACTTTTAGACCTGCATTGGCAAGAACGTAAGTAGCCATTCCGCCACCCGCACCGGAACCAACAATTATTGCATCGTATTTTTTGGGTTGGAGCTTAATCTGGAATTTTCCCATAATAATTATAGCGTATTCAGAAGTAGATTTTTAAGAGAGTGTGAATGTAAAACTTATGTGATAATATTTGAAATTTATTTTGCTGATAGTATTTAAAATTGTCACAAATTAATAATGAAAAAATAAATTCAATCAATGCAAACATCATTAGATATTAAAGATTACAAATTTCCATTTATCATTATTTATATTTGCAAAACGACTCTGTAGCTCAGTTGGTAGAGCAGCTGACTCTTAATCAGCGGGTCCAGGGTTCGAGTCCCTGCGGGGTCACTTTAGTGTCAAAAACGGTTCCATTGATTTGGGACTTTTTTGTTTTATAGGGGTGCAATAGAAAGTGCAATAAATTGAGTGATGTTAGTATTTAAACTCCTGAATTTTTAAAGCAACCTCCATTACAAAATCTA